>CAZKJA010000204.1:6754-7102 GCA_964552925.1 uncultured Treponemataceae bacterium | reverse complement strand
CTGGGTGGGCTTGGTCTTGAGTTCGCCGCCTGTCACCTCGGGTACCAGGGTCACGTGGACGCTAGCGGCGTCCTGCTTGCCGTATTCATGGATGAGCTGGCGCGCGGCTTCGAGGAAGGGCACGCTTTCCATGTCGCCGACCGTACCGCCGATCTCAACGATTGTAAAATCGACATCCGGATCCTTGCCCACCGCGATTATGCGGGCCTTGATCTCGTCGGTCACGTGCGGCACCACCTGGACGGTCTTCCCGAGGAAGCGGCCCTCGCGCTCCTTGTTTATTACCTCGCGGTAGACCTGCCCGGTCGTTATCGAGTTGGCCTTGGAGATGGGCGCGTTGGTGAAGCG
>CAZKJA010000204.1:0-6744 GCA_964552925.1 uncultured Treponemataceae bacterium | reverse complement strand
CTCGGCGCCGTCGTCGGTGACGTACACCTCGCCGTGCTGGTACGGGTTCATAGTACCCGCGTCGACGTTCAGGTAGGGGTCGATTTTCATCATGCGGACGGAGAGCCCGCGGGCTTCAAGGAGGCTGCCTATCGATGAGGCAGTAATACCCTTGCCGAGAGAGGAACATACGCCGCCGGTCACGAAGATAAGCTTCTTCATGGGAGTCGATTATCCGCCGCGACCGGCACGCGGGTCAAGCGCCCCTTATTCATCCTTGAACAGGCGGACCACTTCCCTCGGGCTCCTGCACGCCTCGAGCGAGGCGCAGGGTGCGGTCGACCTGGACATCCGCGCTATCTCGGCGAGAGCCTCTATGTGCGGCCCGGCCTTGTCCGGTGGCGCGAGGATCAGGAATATGAGCCGCGCGGGCTGGCCGTCCATCGATCCGAACTCGATGCCGCCCGGCGATATGCCTATCGCTATCGTCAACTGTCGCGCCGCCATCGTTTTGCCGTGCGGTACCGCGATACCCTTCTCCAGACCCGTGCTGCCCTTGGCCTCCCGCTCGAGTACCGCCTGTATCGCCGTGTCCGCTGCCATAATCTTCCCGGCGCCGGCGAGCAAGCCGACGAGCTCTTTTATCGCTTCATCCTTGCTCGTCGCCGCCAGCGGAGCCTTTACGACCGATTCCTCTATCAAGTCTATCAATGCCATGAAAGCCTTCCTTTTAATCCAGGGCCTCGTAGAGGTCCCATATCCTGTCTTCGCCCTTTGCGATAAGCACCGGGAACGGAACGGAACGCATTGCGCGCTCGGTCTCGTTATACAATTCGTCGCGCCGGCTCCGGATCTGCGGAATGTCCCCGATAACGAGCAGGTCGACGCCGAATTCAGCCACCTTGTTCTTTATCTCGACGTTCACCGCTCCGGAGGATTTCTCGGTCGTCACCGCCACGCCCTTGCGCCTGGCGAGCTCTCGCACATGGTTCAGGTACCTGGTAGCGTCGCCTTCCAGATCGCGCCGGTATTCATCCTGCTCCGAATCGAGGAAGATATGCGACTTGACGAGTTCCGCCAGCGCCCTGGTATCGACTACGTACAAGGCGTACAGTTCGGAGCCGAGCGTCTTGGCCAGCACTATAGCGTACTGCGCCGCGGTAATCGACTGCTCGGACCCGTCGATGTAGACCATGATCTTCCGTATGGGCCTGCTCATCCTCGTGCTCCCTCCGCCCCGGCCTTCGCCAGCCTGTCCTTTACCAGCTTCATGAGCACGAACATGTCGCGTTCGCTCTCTTCAAGCCTGTTCTGAATATACCCAAGCGAATCCTCCAAGTCAGGGATCGCTATCTTTTCGAGGGCGTTCACCTTGCGTATGGTCTTGCGCACCTCGTTTGCGAGCCGCACTATCGACACCTTGAGCTCGGCGAGCCTCCCAAGAAGGCCCAAAGCCTCGCGGAACGCGAGCACCGCGCTGTCCATGCTGACGCTCGTGTCCAGGGGGCTGTAATACGGCGCGTTGTCAAGGAAAGCCGTCTCGACCACGGGCAACGGCACACCCATCACGCGGCGCTGCCTTAGCTCGATCGAGGCGCCGATGTTTATCGCGCCAGCCAAGGCTTCCACTTTCAGCTTGCCCATCGCGAGCACCGCGTCCTCGAGCGAGGCGTACGAGCGCGCGAGCGCGGCGTCTACCTTGGCCTCGTAGTCGATGGCCTGGTCGACCAGGGTCAGGAGCTCGACGACGAGGATGTTGCGTTTCTGGTCGAGGAGCTCGTAGCCCAGCTTGGCGAATTTAAGTTCGTCGCGAAGCCGGAGGAGGTTGGTCTTCGTCGGCGCTACGTTCCTCACGACGCGCCGCCCCCGTGGTAGAACTCGTCGAGTTCCCCGTCGCTCACGCGGTGCAGCTCCTCGGCCGGCAACAGCTTGAGGGCGTCCCAGCCAAGATCCATGGTCTGCTCGATGGAGCGGTCCTCGTCCTTGCGCTGGTTGACGAATTTCCGCTCGAAGAACTCGCCGAACTCCATGTACTGGTGGTCGAGCGGTGTCAGTTCCTCCTCGCCGATGACGGAGGCGAGGTTGCGCACGTCCTTGACGTAGCTGTACGCGGCGAACAGCTGGCTGGACAGGTGAGGGTGGTCCTTCCGGGTCATCCCTTCGCCTATGCCGTCCTTCATCAGGCGGGACAGCGAGGGCAGACCGGCGATGGGCGGATAGATACCCCGGCCGTGCATCTCGCGCTCGAAGACTATCTGCCCCTCGGTGATGTAGCCGGAGAGGTCGGGTATCGGGTGCGATATGTCGTCGTTCGGCATAGTCAGGATCGGCAGCTGGGTGATCGAGCCTTTGACGCCTTTGATCATGCCCGAGCGCTCGTACAGCTCGGCAAGGTCGGAGTACAGGTAACCGGGGTAGCCCTTGCGCGAGGGTATCTCGCCGCGCAGGGTCGATATCTCGCGCAGCGACTCGCAGTAGTTCGACATGTCGGTCATCACGACGAGGACGTGCAGCCCCCGCTCGTACGCGAGGTGCTCCGCGAGGGTCAGCGCTGTGCGCGGCGTGATTATGCGCTCTATCGACGGCGCGTCCGCGAGCGACAGGAACAGCGCGACGTTGTCGAGCGTCCCGGTCTCCTCGAACGACTTGGTAAAAAAGCGCGCGACGTCGTGCTTGACGCCCATCGCGGCGAACACGACGGCGAAGTCGTTCTTGCCGCCGCGCAACTTCGCCTGCCTGGCTATCTGTGCCGCCAGCTCGTTGTGCGGCATGCCGTTGCCCGAGAAGATCGGCAGCTTCTGGCCGCGTATCAGCGTGTTCATGCCGTCTATCGCCGAGATGCCTGTCTGGATGAAGTCGCGGGGGTACTCGCGCGCCGTTGGGTTTATAGGGCGGCCGTTGACGTCGGGCTCGGCGTCAGCAAGCGGTGCCGGGCCGCCGTCGATCGGGCGCCCGAGGCCGTCGAACACCCTGCCGAGCATCCTGTCGCTGACGCCGACAGTGAGCGGCCTGCCCTGGAAGCGCGTCCTGGTGCCCGGCATCGTAAGGCCGTGCGTGCCTTCGAATATCTGCACGACGACGACATCGTCGCTCGTGTCGAGCACGATGCCGAGCCTCGTCTTGCCGTCCGCGTCGACGCACTCGACAAGTTCGCGGTACCCGACCGGGTGCGTGTCGCGCACGAACACCAAGGGACCGTCGATCCTGGAGGCGCCTATGTACTCCCTGCCGGACATCAGCTTGATCTTCGCCTCACGGAGCGAGGAGGCTTCTTGTAGCGAGGATGCCTCACTCCGGTTTTTCGTGTCAGGCATAGATCTCCTCCAGCTGGTCGATGCCGCGCTCGAGCCTGGCGGCTATCCTGTCGAAATCGCCGGGCGACTCGTTTGTCACCGTGAATTTCATCTTGACTATCTCCTGCACGGCCTTGACCCGCTTCAGCTTGACTATCGTGACGCCGCGCTTTATCGCCGCCTGGCCGCGCCGCCAGTACAAGAGGATGATAGCCAGCATCCGCAGCTGTTTCTCGGTCGTCGAGTAGCGGTCGACATCGTCGAACGCGTTCTGTTGCAGGAAGGCGTTCTTGAACATCGTGCACACCTCGATGACGAAGCGCTGGCTGTCGGGCAGGGCGTCCGGGCCGACCAGCTTGACGACCTGCAGGAGTCGCACTTCCTTCTGCAGGAGTTCCATCATCTCCGCGCGGTCGGAAGCCCAGGTCGGGCCGACGTGTTCCTCCCACCAGGGGCGCACGTCGTCGAGGTATTCGCTGTAGCTGTCGAGCCACGATATAGCGGGGTAGTGGCGCGCGTTCGCCAACTGGCGGTCGAGCCCCCAGAAGCAGCGTACGAAGCGCTTGGTGTGCTGAGTGACGGGCTCCGAGAAGTCGCCGCCGGGCGGGCTGACGGCGCCGATGATAGTCACCGAACCCTCGGCCCCGGACAGCGTGTCGACGTAGCCGGCGCGCTCGTAGAACTCGGCTATCCTCGTGGGCAGGTACGCCGGGAAGCCTTCCTCCGCGGGCATCTCCTCCATGCGGCCGGAGAGTTCGCGGAGCGCCTCGGCCCAGCGCGATGTCGAGTCGGCCATCACCGCGACGTGGTAGCCCTGGTCGCGGTAGTACTCGGCCATCGTCACGCCGGTGTAGATGCTCGCCTCGCGCGCCGAGACCGGCATGTTCGAGGTGTTCGCTATAAGGATTGTCCGTTCCATAAGGCTCTTGCCCGTTCGCGGGTCGACGAGCCTGGGGAACTCGGTGAGCACGTCGGTCATCTCGTTGCCGCGTTCGCCGCAGCCTATGTAGACGATGATGTCCGCGTCGCACCACTTGGCTATCGCGTGCTGCGTCATAGTCTTGCCGGTGCCGAAACCGCCTGGTATGGCGACGGTGCCGCCCTTGGCGAGCGGGAACAGCGTGTCGATGACGCGCTGGCCGGTTATAAGCGGCACGTTCAGCGGATGACGGCCGGCGTTCGGCCTGGGGTTCCGTATGGGCCAGCGCTGCATCAGCGACAGCGCGCGCTCGCCGGCCGGGGTGGCGACGACAGCCACCGTCTCGTCGACCTTGTAACCCCCGGCCGGCGCGATCGACACCAGAGTGCCGGAAACGTCGGGCGGCACGCAGATGCGGTGCTCTATCCTCGAGGTTTCCTGCACGGTACCAATGACCGCGCCCCCGGCCACCTCGACGCCGGCCCGGAGCCCGGGAACGAAGTCCCAGGTCTTCTGCCGGTCGAGCGAATCGGCGGATACGCCGCGCTCTATGAAGCGGCCGGAAAGCTCCAGCAGCGTGTTAAGAGGCCTCTGTATGCCGTCGTAGATGGTGCCGATGAGTCCCGGCCCCAGTTCCAGCGACAGCGGCATGCCCGTGCCGTAGATGGGGTCGCGAGGCGCGACGCCGGTCGTGTCCTCGTACACCTGTATGACAGCGCGGTCGCCCGACAGCTTGATTATCTCGCCGATAAGGCCGTACTCGCCGACATTGACCAGCTCGAGCATGCGCGCGTCGGTGATGCCCATCGCCTCGATGACCGGGCCGTTGACCCGTTGTACCTGACCCAGTATCCGTTCGTTCATGCCATCCCCGCCATCGCGCTACGCACGCGACCCTTCGTCGAACAGTGACGTGTAAATGAGTTTCCTCAAGGCGGCCCGCTCGCGTTCGAAGCGCGTTTCCACCCTGTTGTCGTACGCGAACCTTCCGCCGTCGGCCGCCAGGTAGACACCCTGCGCCTTGCTCGCAACGCCTGCCGCCTTGCGGAGCGCGCAGGGCTTGCCGGTTTCGGCAGCCGCGAGCGCCGCCGCCTCACGAAGGAGTCCGTCGTCGACAAGCGCCATTTCCCCGCCCGAGGCAGCCACCGTCGCGGACTCCGCGGCCAGACCGGTGGCCGCCTCGGCTATCCACAAGCGCAGGACATCGCGGTACCCCGGTTCGCCCGCCATGTCGGCAAGCCTCGTCCGGGCCCGGCCGAGCAACTCGCGCGCCAGGTTTTCCTGGAGCTGGAGCATCCGCTGGCGCCGTTCGATCGCGAGCTTGGCCCGCGCGTCGGCCATCAGCGCCGCGGCCTGGGACGCGGCCTTCGCGGCGGCTTCGCGCAGGATGGCCTCCGCCTGGTCTTTCGCGCGCGCGGCGGACGAGAGCGCATAGGCCTCGGCCTCCGCGACAAGCTTCGCGCCCTCGGCGGCGGCATCGGCGAGAATCCCGGACACTATAGCGCCCGTATCGTCAGTGGTTCGTTCCATCTATGCAGATCCTCACGGCCGGGGCGAATGCCTCAGCCCAACTTGATTCCAATTGCGGCGTTCACCGTCTCGCGTATGCTCGGACGCCCCGGCATCCGGCCCAGCCTGTCGGGTATCTCGATGATCAGCGGGAAGTGGTCCGAGAACAGAAGCCGGTCCACCCGCGGGCGTATCAGCTCGGCGGCGCGCTCGGTGACGACGAGGATGCCGACCCCGGCGTCCGCTATCGCCGCGTCGAAGGCGGCTTCCGCCTCCCCGACGCTCGAGGCGACGCGTCCGTCGACACCCACCATGCCGAAACCAAGGACGGTATCCTCGTCCCCGATGACGAAATACTTCACGATCTTCCTAGAATTTTCCCAGGATCATCAGCGCGGTTATGAAGCCGAACACGACGAGGCCTTCCGCCAACGCTATGAATATGAGCGCCTGGCTTGCGATCTCGGGCTTCTCGCCTATCGCGCCCATCGCGGCCGCGCCGACGTTCGCTATGGCGATGCCCGCGCCGATCGCGCCCATGCCGAACGCGAGCGCGGCGGCTATAAGGCCGAACTGCTGGACCTTGGCCTGCTCGGGGCTTATCGATACCGCCGTACGACCGGCGGCTTCCTGCGCCGAGGCCCCTACCGCCGCGACCGATCCGAAGATCACCATCAGCGCGACCACGACGACCAAACTTGTCCCAACCCTGCCCGCGAAACGTTTCTTTGCGTCTACCATGTGAAATCTCCTTGATTCATTCAGTGCCATTGAGCGAAATCGGACGGTACGCCTTGCCGGTACCGTTGAAATACTTTGAAAAGAATTCGTAGTAATTGAGACGGAGCGACTGTATCCCCGCAGACAGCCCCTCGAGGCCTATCACGAGCGCGTTGCCCGCCACGAGTACGAGTATCGCCGCCGGCGAGAGCGGTCCCTCCGGGCTGATCATCCTGGCAATCTGAAAAAATGCCGTCATCAAGCTCACATGCGCTATGCCCAGCCCGGCCACCCGCATGAACGACAGCGTGTTCGCCAGGTAGC
>CAZKJA010000203.1:0-7130 GCA_964552925.1 uncultured Treponemataceae bacterium | reverse complement strand
CCAGGCAACGCCCGAAATGGATGTGAGGATATCTACCCTGGAGGGAACAACACCAAGCTGAACGACCATATCGGGAGTGGAAAAATCCTGGACTGTCAAGCCAAGAGCGCCAAACCCGAACTTATCCAAGGCGGCTACCACCCGCTCGGCATTCCCAATGTCGGGGTTGACCCAGATATCCATATCTCCGGTAGTGCGTGGAACGCCATGAAATGCAAGGGCATAGGCACCTACGAGAAGGTATTCAACACTGCTGGCGTTTAAAAATTCCAACAACTCTTTGAAGTCGCGGTTGATCTCCATACCACTCCCTTCTGAGTCGCTCTACCGCCAGGATTCGATCTTCGGGTGACTGCTGCAACCACCATGCGAGGTCTTCGGCGTCGTCTGAATCTGACAAACTGCGGCGACGTATAGTCAACTGCACCTTATGGTCCCCATGCAACAAGTATACCCTCAATCGAACGACCGATCCAGCGCCCGTATACTCTTCGTCAAACCATCGGCGACACCACAAGTCGCCTGGGCAAAGGGCGCTGCCAACGTAGCTCGAATATTCTTGCTTTCTGAGGATGAGTAAAGGAGCGCGGGCGGGGAGAGAAGGAAGCCCCTCTGTTTAAGGCTGACCCGGTTGACTTTTATGGCGCTTCCGGGTTTTTGGTGGGAAACCTCAAGAAATGCTGGTCTGGTTTTAATTGTTCATTCTTCGGCGTATACCGGAAAGGGAACAAGGGCACCGTCCCTGACAGCCAATTCAATCGAGGTCAGCATTTTTGATTCTCCCTCGACATTCGTCACGATTATCCCGCTTTCAAATACCGGTACTTCAAATCTCGATTCCCCGTCTTCGTACTGATGCATAAAGGTAACGTTAGGGATGGCAATGTTCGCCAACCCGTCGGGGAAGCTTTCCGACATGACGAGACTCCCGGACATTACCACTCCCGTTTCGGTAGCCCGGAATCTTGACGGGTAAAAAAGGCTGCCATCGATGTTAATAGGATCAAAACGATCTCCCTCGATCGACAAACCGTTTTCGGCGGACATGAATAAATCAGATCCTCGAAATTCGGCGACAGGCAGGTCGGTTTCAAGATAGAAGGAGCATTCCTGAATGGAGATTCCATAGTTTGAATCGAAACGAAGCATCCGCATGTCCGCGGTAAGCGCGCCGAGATGGATGACTTCCCTTTCGTTCGCCGACATGCTTTGAAAAGAACCATCGTCAGAGAAACGGAGGTCCTCGAATTGCATGTCATTCCAATACCCGGCAAAGCTTATACCGGATTCCGAAACGCGTACGTTGTTTACTTGCATTTCCGAACCCAGGACAGCTCCCGAGAACGAAGCGTCTTCCATTTCCGGTTTTACCCGAAAAGTCGCGTCCGAATACAGAGCGACTTTCGTATAGAGAATACGAAGGGATGGATTTGCTCCGATGGTGAGAACCATTTCGTCGGCGTTCAATCCGTCGTATTCCACGGAAACTCCCCGCAGAATCGCGGGATTTCCCTCAACTTCGCACGCAATTTCAAGACTATCGGGCGCTTCCGCTCGCAAGGCGTTGTTTCCGGTTAGTATCGCCGGATTATTCTCTCCGGCGTAAAACGCGATATCTTTTCCGAATGAATCGGAGAGCGTTATTGTCCCGTGGACAAGGAAATCTTCCGCATTCAGCTGTGCTTCATCCACAAGTATCGTAACACCGTTTTCTACCGGAATCGCTACGGGGCGCGGCAGTTTGTTCATTGTCGATTCCTTGACCTTGTACTCACCGTCGATGATAATACCGCCCAAGGTAAGTTCTCCATCACCATGCCAAAAATTTTCCGTATAGCAGGACTCGATTTCCAACACGGTTTTCGTCAATTTCGCTTTTTCAAGGAATAAAAAAAAGGGAGGAACATAGATGTATGGATAATCATCCTCGTTCGGCTTGATATCAAGCTCTCCCCTTTTTATGAGATAGGAGTCGGAAAACCTCGCTTTTATCGGATTATTTTCGGAATATGGCTCATACAGGATACAGTCGAACCGCAACCCTCGTTTTTCAATTCTCAGACGTTCGATCCCGATTTTCCAGTTGCCGTATTCGACAATCGCGGAATTAACCGCCCCGAGGTAGGTAGTCTCTCCCCGACAAGATATTTCGTATTCTTCTATCGCGATCGACCCTTCGACGACGGTCAGTCCTGTGTCGAGGGCGACTGTTTCCAGCACGATCGCCTGCGGCTCCAATCGCGTAGACTCGCACATTGCCGACAGTTCGCCAATTTTCAGCTTTACCGGTACGGATGACCGCTTCGGTTCAAAAGAGCCGGACGGATGAACGCGGACGCCGTTCACCCGCGCTTCCATCGATCCCAATTGTGCCGGTAAACGAAAAGCGATATCGAGCGAAAGTCCAGACGCGTCAAGGTCGGCGCCTAAAAGAAAAACCGGAAACGTAAAATCTCCCAGTGTGATCGGGACGCGGCCCGACCATCTTCCATTTTTCACAAGCGTATAGCCGGCTCCGAATGCGGCAGGTTTGACCCTCGCGCCTTTCAATAGCAGGAAATCTATCCCCAATGATCGGGGAAGCCGCAATTCAGTCCTGCCGAGCGAGATGCTGTCTCCCATTCTATCCAGGTCATGGCCGACTATCTCAAAACCAGCGATGTTCGCTGTAATTGTCGGGCCGCCGCCGGCTATTCGGTGTGGTTCGGCCGTTACCACCGATACGAAGAGAAAGAAATGAAGGATCAGCAAAGCATTATATCTTTTAATTCCGTATTTCATTTTGCGGTTTTGCTCCCTTTCGCGCGCAGGGTTTGTACGTTCAGTTCAGCCGCGAATCTCAACACTTCTTTCTCTTTGCCGTATCTCGGCGCCGCCAGCAAAATTTCCGCTATCTTGGTCATCGTATCCTGAGTTTTGTTGACTTTTACGAGTGCCCGATTGAGGATTTGAATGGAAATCAGAAAGCGGTCCGTTAAATTTAATTCTCCATAGTCGAGAGGGTATGCGTTTTCAGCTATTGCGAATAGAACTTCTTCAGCGGCTCCCCGGAAATCCGACCCGGTTTTTAACAGTCCAAGATAATATGTCAGCGCGGCGATAGGTATTCGGGTTCCCAATGACAGATCGGAGCGAAGGTTCGCGTGTGCCGCCCGTATTTCAGCTTCCATTATCGCCGCGCCGGATGATTTGAGGATTGATTCTACTATCTCATCAGCCGTTAAGTTTTTACTTACCAGAAAAGTATCGAGTGTTTTCTTTATGCTGAAGGCCGGTAGATAGGTCGCCAACTCCGGCTGCCAGGAAGGCAAGGCCGCCAAGCGGAGTCTATCCTTCGTCGATATTCTTTTTTCATCGCGGGTCTCATACAGCGTACGGAGGTCTGGTTTGCGATTCTGAAATGCGCCTATCAGTTCGTCGACCGCGAGGTTCAACGCTTTTGGGGTTGGAATAAATGAATTTGACGCTAAAAACCCGCTTCCAATAAGACGCGCGATTTCCGAAAGGGAGAATTCGCCGGTGGCATAGCTCTCCTTTAATCGATTGAATGTGATGATGTTGGAAGCTTCCTCATTTTCTTTCATTTGACTCAACGAATCCGTATAAGTTTCTACAAAATGAACAAGACTTTCGTATGTTTCCGCACCGGCGTACCACGCCATATCTACGACACTCGGGATGTTCACTACGGACTTCGAAGTGGGTTCGAGGAATGAAAATTCTTTCCCGAAAAGCGCGATTACTTCCAGAATTTTTTCTGACGTCAACCCGTAATGCAAAACAAGGGACTCGATGAAATCGGTCGATGGATAAAAACGAAATGTTTTTCCACTCGGAGATTCTATCCTTGCGGCGCCCAGGTACGAAAGATACGCGCTAGGGCTTATTCCGAGTTGCGTTAATTTACCGAATGTTCTTTCATCGAATGAAAAACTGTTTCGTGGAATTTCCTGCATGTACTGAACAAATTGTCGTATTTGATCAACGGAGAATCCATAATCTTCCAATCCAGGCATCAGGAAGGTGAGTCTTTCATAGCCAGTAGAGTAAGGTTGAAGGTATTCCAGGGATTTCAACAGGATCGCGATTTGTTCCGCCTTTGTAATGTTTTTCCGATCCACGAATCTAGGTTCATATATGGAGCCAAGCATCCAGGAAAAATCGGCGGGACATCTTTTTACGACCTCCACGAGGATCAATTCGGCGTCCGTTGCCGGTAGTCCATATTCAATAATCTTCTGAACATGGTACCCGCTTGATTCGACAAGACGTAGCATATCGCTTTTGGCGTATCGTATTATCGAACAAGCATAATTCAAATACAGGACTTCGCTTCCATACTTTGCTTTTCTCAACATATCCAGGATCATTTCTTTTTGATATATCCATCCGTCGCCGGCGCTGCCTTCAATTCGATCAAAAATCGCGGCTATTATTTCTTTCGTTGCTTCAGTCGAGTATCCTTCCTTCCTTATTTCGTTTGCGAGCGAGGGGAGTTCAAGTATCATACCCTGCGAATATTTGAAGCCGCTGGATCGGGCATCAATCGCCTTCAAAATCATGGAAATGAGAGACTTCTGGTCCACGGTGTCGCTGTTTTTTGCCGCGTCCAAGGCTTCAGACAAAGAGTGTACATTTCTCGAAATCGCTTTCAAGTATCCCCGCAGAAACTCAAGACTCCCCATTGTATCGAAAGGTAATTCCGCGAGGATTTTTTTCAGGTCCGTTAATGGATCCTGTGACTTGGAAAAATCGAGCTTGCATAGTATATCGCCCAGCAGCGAAATGGAATCATCAGTACCTGGCACGCTTCCTGTGAGTTTCATGAAAGCAGGAATGGCGGCCGCGACAAACCTTAGCTTCGTATCCGCGGAATCCGGAGAATCGATCAATATTTTCAGCAGCGCCGAAAGCGAATCTGAAGAAGAGAATCCTGAGGTGATCATCGTTTCTACGAAATGGGGAAACTCCGCGCAAACAAGCGCGGTTGATTCCAACCTATCTATCAGCAAACCATCGAAAAGGGCGATCAGGTCTGTATCCTTCACCCCCAGGGCGCGGAGTTCGGCGGCCGCGTTGAGCACGCCAAGCAATTTTCGGGGATCGCCGCCCCTCGCTCCCAGGAATGACGCCGAAATCGCTGAAACGGTTGGAATCGGAATTTTATTTCTTTTGGCGACCAACTGGACAGTCTCGGCTACCATTTGCTCAGCGCCCTGCTCCAAGAATCTCGGAACCGCCAACGCGAGGTTTTTTGCCGTTTCAATTTTTTCTCTTGCGGTAAACGACCGGCCAAGATGGGTAAGCATATCGCAAAAAACCATGTCTTTCCGATTTCCCCTGTCATTGAGGAAAGATAAAATGAAAATAAATTCCTCTCTGTCCTTATCGTCCGGATTTGGGACCGACTCCCATGCCTCTAGAACGTTGCGCAATTGTTTTTTCAAGTATTCCCGGGAAACCGGCTTCTTGGTGCCTACAATTTTCGCGGCTTGATCGACGCTGAATCCTTTTTCCGTTATGGATTTGAACATCTCCGGGATACTCGACGCATCGTTTGACTTGGACCAATACTGAAGCGGAAATTGAGCCAGAAAATACGGGGAAACCTTGAGTTCGGCGAGTTGGTCGAGAATTGATACGGAAGACCCTTCCGCGAGAATGAAATCGCCGTTCTTTTTTATGGCCGCGAATATCATGGATGGACCTACACCGTGTTTTGCCAAGGTACCAACATACGCTGTCATTTTTTCGCTCCGCGACAGGGACCAAGAGCCGATCGTTGACAGTATCACTCGTACGGCGATTTTTGCTTCCGTCTCGGGGAAAAGCGCATTTTCCTTTAGGGTGTGTTCAAGTGCAGCAACCTCTCTCGCAAGCGCGGACATATCGCGACCGTTGTCTCCCGGAAAAGCGGCAGGTAGGCTTTGAAGCAATACGGTGGCATCTTCGAGGGACCAATTCTCTTGTTCCATCAGGGCAACGCCAAAAAGAATGAGGCCTGGATTATCCTTCACTCCGGAAGCGGCGGGGAAAAAGGTAGCGATGGTTTGATCTATCGAATCCGTTTTCTTTTTCGCTGCACGCAACCATTGAGTGGCGTTGCGCAGAAATGTTATATTCGTAGCGCCTACAGCGAACACATCGTACGCCAATGCGGGGGTGGCAGAGCGCAGCTCCAAAAGAAGTTCCGAAACAATCGGCTCAATCGCCGTAAACGACTTTGTAGGCTTGAGCAATGGATTCAGGATCATGGGATCGAAGCCCGCCTGTTCGGCGGCTATGAAAATCGCGCCAATCGATTTCAACTCGCTCTCGGCGCCGTCAAGGATTTTTTCAAGGAGTTCGCGCTCTGTCCACAGTTCGAAGTGCCCGGTATTCTTTCTGATTATCGCCAGAGACTTGACGAAAGCGATATATTCCTCAATTGTCCAACCGTCAAAACCCGACATCGCGCTGGAATACGCGTTGGCAATCAATTTTCTCAGCAACAGGATGCTTGGGGCTTCTGTTTTCTTAAAAAGATTTTTTAGCTTTTCGACATCATTCGGAGATTGCATGCATACGGATAAGACCCTTTCCTTGTATATGCTTCTTGCTGTATCCCCGACTTCTTCCGTATCGGCGAATAGTCCCTGCAAAGGAACAATCGTTATAAAAACCATCGTAACGATAAATAGTATTGTTGTTCTTGTAATTACGTTTTTCATTCTTGTCTCCACTAGATTATTGGCATGAACGGTCATTTCGGGATGTTTGCAAGATGTCGCCGAAGTTCTGGTTTTACCCAGAACTTCAGCAGATTCAGCCCACTAATCGACTACTCGCACTCAGCTTTCCGGCAACATCGGTAAGCAACCAGCCTAATTCCAGTCTGCTTGATTAGTCAACACATGGTTTTTTATAATGTCGGTATTCGATGACGACAAAGTGCCGATGTGGATTAACCCATAAAGAATGAGAAGTTCACTCTCGTTTCAAATGGCAGTCGGCGATTCTTGATTTCAGTTCCAAATCGAAACGTTTCATCCAAGCTCGGGTATCCTTGCCTCCCCGGGGATGAGCGAGGGGGCGCGGGCGGGGAGAGAAGGGCTCCCCTTCTCTTCCCCCCGCACAGCATTATCCAATCC
>CAZKJA010000202.1:0-7134 GCA_964552925.1 uncultured Treponemataceae bacterium | reverse complement strand
ACGTAACTCGCATCGCCCATCAGCCGGGCGAGGGAGTCCCGACCCAGCGTCTGACCGAAGAATGGATCCGCCGCAAGCTTGTCGGCCAACGTGTTCGTTCCGCCTGAACGCAACTCTGCCCAGGCCGCCAGAGCGTGTATCCGAAGGCGCTCGTGGGTTTCCTGCCTGTCGGCGCCGGCCTTGCCCATGGCCATCAGCACGCGCTCAGTGTTCGCGAACGGGCCGTAGGCGGCCATCGTCCGCGCTATCGACGGCTCGTTGACGGCGAGGCCCGCGATTATCTTCAATGCGGTGGCGAGAAGTTCGTCGCATATAAGGAAGGCCTCGGGGAGCATAGAGCGGCGGTTGGCCGAGTCGTCGAGCGTCCGCTCAAGGATCGACTGCGCGGCGTTCTGCCAGGCGACCTGCGGATGCACCGACAGCGACCTCGCCAGCGAGTCGATCTTCTCGGCGTTTATCGGGTTGCGCTTGAACGGCATCGCCGACGAACCGACCTGTTTGGCGCCGAACGGTTCCGACAGCTCGCCTATCGGCGGCGACTGAAGTATGCGCAGGGCGAGGGCGAACTTATGGAGCGACGCGCCGAGCCCGGCCAGGGTCGACACGACGTTGTAGTCCTGCTTGCGCGTGTACGTCTGCGTCGCGATTGGATAGAACGGCAGCCCGAGTTCCTCGGACAGGCGCTTCTCGAAGCGGTCGACGTTGTGTTCTCCGACGAGTTCCGCGTACGAGGCCGCCGTGCCGACCGCGCCCTTGAAACCCTTGCCGCGGATCCCGTCCCGCTCGCGCGCTATACGTTCGCGGTCTTCGAGCAGGTCCTGGGCCCACATCGCGAGCCGGTACCCGAGCGTCGTCGGTTCAGCCGGCTGGATGTGCGTGAAGGCCATCACCGGCAGGTCGGCGTGCTCGTCGATCTTGCCGGCGAGCGCGAGCAGCAGGCGGTCGAGCGCCTCGACTATCGCGTCCAGCGAGCAGCGCAGCCTGAGCGCGTCGGCGTTGTCCTCGATGTCCATACTCGTCGCGCCGAGGTGGATGATCCCGCCAGCGGTCGGGCATTGCTCTGCGTAGGCTTTTACCTCCGCCATGAGGTCGTGCCGTATCTCCGCCTCTATCGCGAGCGAGCGCTCGATGTCGATATCGGCGGCGTGCGCGGCCAGTTCGTCGACCTGCGCCGCGGTGACGAGGCCGAACTCTGATTCCACCTTGGCCAGGCTCACCCAGATGGAGCGCCAAAGCCGGCGCTTGCTTGTATCGCTCCAGGTTTCCCGCATTTCCTGGCTGCCGTAGCGCCAGCTGAAGGGCGACTGGTACACCGAATGGTCGTTCATGGCGTGGATTGTAACTGAGGCGGGACAGAGCTACCAGTATTTACGCGCGGCTCCCGAAAAAATTATCTTGACGCTTGAAGTAAGTGCATGTACCATGCACTTACTTTCTGTGCGGTTGGAGGAAATAGTGGCGGTCAAGACCATAACGATCGATATCGAGGCGTACGAGCTTCTCTCCAAGGCGCGTACGGGTACCGAGTCGTTCAGCAAGGTGATCAAACATATACTCGGTCCTGACGGCAAGGATGCCCAGTCTCTCCTCGATAGTCTGGATGCCGTGAAGGTACCCGACCAGACGCTCGATGCGCTGGAGCGCGTGCTTGCCTCGCGTGCCGAAGACCTGCTGGCCGCCGAAGTGCCCAAACCGTACCTGAGCCGCAGCCATGGTACTTGATACAAGCGTCTGCATCGACTTGATGCGGGAGAGCGCACGGGGCGTCGATGGCCCGGCCCGGCTGTTCCTTGGTGGGTTGGGCCACAGGCAACTCTACCTTTCGTGGTTCTCTTTGTGCGAGTTGCATACTGGTATCTTCCTGAGCGATCAAGGTGCGGCGGAGGAGGAGAGGATCTTGTCGCTGGTCGACCATCTGACGGTCATCCATCCCGACCAAGGCTTCCCGGGATTGTACGGCGAAGCCGCGGCTACCTTGCTCCGGCAGGGAACGCCGATACCGGTCATGGATCTGCTGATAGGTATTTCGGCCAAGTCGAGGAGCCTGCCGATCCTGACCCGCGACCCGGTTCATTTCAGGAGGATTCCTGGATTGATCGTGGAAAATTACTGAGGTGGATCGCTCGGCCGGTGGACAGCGCCGCGGGCTTGATGCATATTCTACAAATGAACGACAGCAAACCGATTCTGACAGCCGTGTGCATGGCCTTCGCCCTGACGATGACCGCAGCCGCTTTCGACGCGTTCGGGGGCACCGGCCCGGGTACGCACATCGGGAGCGCCAAAGAAGCGGTCGCCGGGGTCTACGGCGTCGCCGTGGCGGAACCCGAGATCGTCAAGACGATGGCGGTCTACGGACTTCCCACCTACCGTTGGCCGGTCTTCACCCCCGGCGAGCTGTTTTGCGAGGCTGCGCGCGATATAGACATCTTCTATTTCGGCCCCTTGTACCCGCACGCGCAGACTCCCGAAATCAAGTACGGGCGGGACCTGTCGGCAACGGAACTGAAGGAAATCGAGCTCGAAGCGCTCTGGGACTATCTCCGGCATATGGCGTCCTGGCTTGACCGGGTCCGGCTCTTGTACCGCGATGGCAAACCTCGAGAGGCGACCTACCTCCTCGGGGTGCTCACCCATTCATACCAGGACCTGTGGGCGCACCGCGGCATCACCAACGGCATGCACCGCGCTCTGCTCGCGCACCGCGGCGTCGACGTGGACCGCGATGCCGACCGCGTGGCGGTGCTCAGGGTGCGGTTGCCTGCATGGCTCGGGAAGTTGCCTGAATTACTGGGCGACCAAGGAACGACTTTCGTCGGCTACCTTAAAACTGGGTCGGCTGTCGAGGAAATGACGCTGGCCGAGCGCAAGCGCCTCCTGGGCCGGGGGCGCGACTTGTGGGGGCAGGGAATCGTCTACACGCTGTTCACGGCCAAGGCGGAAAAGACGCTGCGGTACCTGGACCACATCCAGTGGGATGTCGACACGCTTGACGGTATTCTCGGCGAGCCGGCCGCCCTCGCCTCGATCCTGGCGATGAAGGACCGCGCCGAACTCGGGGCCTTCCTTGCGGCGCGGGGATATATATTCTAGCGGAACACCGCACCGGCTTCCGGCGCACAAGCGGCACGCCGGCTATGACCGTGGGAACGAGGATTAAGTCATGCGATACGAAAATCACGCCAAGGCGATGGCAAATGACGGCAGGACGAGCTACGGCATCTTTCAGGGGATAGCGAGCGCCGCCGTCTCCGAGATCCTGGCCAACCGCGGCTTCGACTGGATACTCGTCGACATGGAACACGGCATGATGGGCATCGAGACCGCGGGCGACCTGTTCGCCGCAATACGCAACGGAGGCCCGACGCCGCTCGTGCGGGTGCCGTCGAACGACCAGGCGACAATCAAGCGGGCGCTCGACTCAGGCGCGATGGGGGTGATGATCCCGTTGGTCAACTCGCGGGAGGAGGCGGTCCGCGCCGTATCGTACTGCAAATACGCGCCGGCCGGGACGCGCGGTATTGGCCCGGGCCGGGCGTCGCTGTTCGGCATCCGCATGGGCGAATACCTGCAGTCCGCCGACGCTCAGGTGATGGTGATCCCGCAGGCGGAACACAAGGATGCCGTCGAGCATATCGACGAAATTCTTTCTGTGCCCGGCATCGACGCTATCTTTGTGGGGCCTTACGATCTGTCCTGCTCGATGGGCCTGCAGGGCCAGGTTACCCACCCAACGGTGGAGAAGGCGATCGCAACCGTGCTGGCGGCCGCCAAGCGGGCCGGCGTCACTCCCGGTATTTTCTGCATGGACGCTGCCGCCGCGAAGCGCCGTGCGGAACAAGGTTTCAGGTTCGTCGCGATGGGGCTCGATTCGGTGTACCTCGACAATGCGGTAAACCAGGCGCTCGATGTGGTGCATCAAGGCTGACGATCACTTCAAGAGCCAAGCGCCTTCCCTTGACGTTTCTTTCGCCTCCGTGACATTATACGGCCATGGTACAGGACGATCTCCAGGCGACGGCTGCCCTGGCCCACCTCGACTTGAGCGAGGATGAGGCCGCGGCCGCGCTTCCGGCCTTCGAGCTGATGCTCGAATATTTCGCCGCTATGAAAGCGGCGGATACAGATACGGACGCGTTCGGCGTTTCCGTCTCCACCCTCCCCCCGACCGCCCAGGCGTTCTCCGTCGGCACGCGCTTGCGCGCCGATGTCCTAAATTCCAATCCCGCCAATAATAATTCCAATACGAACCCGAATGCGCTCCCCAACCTGAGCTCCGAGATCCTCGAGCGGGCCCCGGAGAGCGAAAACCGTTTCATCGTCATCCCCAACGTTCTCTGATACACCCCGGAGGAATCCGTCATGCCGCGAACCGTCGAACCAGACGGCTTCAATGCGTATTACGACGCATGGGAAGCAAAGACCAGAGCCTTTCTCGAATCGGACCGCGAGGCGCTCGCGTCGGCCGCCTCCGAGGCCAACGCTTCCAACGGCGCCGCATCCGGGCCGCTCAAGGGCCTGCCCTTCGGGGTGAAGGACAACATCGCCGTAGCCAATATGCGGCTGTCGTGCGGCTCCAGGTTGCTCGACGGCTTCCGATCGCCGTTCTCGGCGACCGCGGTCAAGAGGCTCGAGGCCGCCGGCGCGTTTCCCGCGGGCAAGATGAACCTCGACGAGTTCGGCATGGGCTCGTCGACCGACAACTCCGCCTTCCAGCGGACTAACAACCCCTGGGACGCGACCCTGGTTCCAGGCGGCTCGTCCGGCGGTTCGGCCGCCGCGGTCGCCGCGGGACTCGTGCCGTTCGCGCTCGGTTCCGACACCGGCGGCTCGGTTCGGCAGCCGGCGAATTTCTGCAGCGTCGTCGGGCTCAAGCCGACCTACGGCGCGGTGTCCCGCTTCGGGCTTGTCGCGTACGCCTCCAGCCTCGAGACGATAGGCGTCGTAGCCGACACGGCCGCCCGCGCCCGCGCCGCGTTCGCTGCGATGCGCGGCGCCGACCCCATGGATCAGACAAGTTCGGACGCCCCCGCCGACGCGCCGCCCTTGCGGCCCCTGGACGGCAAGAGCGCACAGCCCAGGACGATCGGCGTGCTGTCGCCCGCGGCCATAGCCAAGGCGCTCGCGACGACGCTCGCCGGCGAGGCAGGAGCGGTCGACGCGATGTCCGAGGAGGCCGCGCGCGAGGCGTCCGGGGCGGCGGTCCTGGAGCCCGAGGTAGAACGCGGCTTTGAGGCCGCCAAGGATGCGCTTCGCGCCCTCGGCCACCGCCTGGTCGATGTGGACCTGCCCAGCCTCAAGTACGCGGTGCCCGCGTACTACACGATCGCGACCGCCGAGGCGAGCGCCAACCTCGCGCGCTTCGACGGCATCCGCTACGGGAATCGCCCCGCGTACGCGGAGAACCCCGACGAGCTGATAGACAAGACCCGAGGCGCCGGCTTCGGCGACGAGGTGAAGCTGCGGATACTCCTGGGAACCTTCGTCCTGCGCTCAGGCTTCCAGGACCGCTACTACCTGCGCGCCCAGCGCATAAGGACGGGCATTCGGCGCGACTTCGACCGCGCGCTGTCCGCCTGCGACGCGATACTTATGCCGGTGTTCCCGACCAGGGCCTTCGGCCGGGGCGACGCTGGCCTCTCGGCTTTCGCGCAGAAGGCCGCAGACATCTTCACCTGTTGCGCAAACCTCGCAGGGCTTCCCGCGCTAGCCTTCCCGACCGGCGTCGAAGGCGGCCTGCCCGTCGGCGTCCAGCTCGTCGGGCGCGCCTTCGGGGAGGGGCTCCTCTTCGAAGTCGCCGAAGGATACGAGGCCGCGCATCCAATCGCGCGTCCCGCCGGCTACAGGGCATTCTGGGGGATATGATGAGTTATCAAACATTCATAGGACTGGAAGTACACATCCACCTCCTGACCAAAACCAAGGCCTTTTGCTCGTGCAAGGCGGCCTTCGGCGACGAGCCTAACGCGAACGTCTGCCCGGTCTGCATGGGCTACCCGGGCGTGTTGCCGGCGCTCAACGGCGAGGCGATGCGGATGGCTGGCGTCGTCGCGAAGGCTCTCAACTGCACGCTGTCGCCGAAGACCTGGTTCGAGCGCAAGCAGTACTTCTACCCGGACATGAGCAAGAACTACCAGATATCGCAGTTCGCCTCGCCCGTGGGCGTCGACGGCTGGGTCGACATTCCGTCGGCCTCGTCGCCGGACGGCAAGAAACGCATCCGTATAAAGGAAGCCCACTTCGAGGAGGACGCCGGCAAGATGATCCACGCGGGCAACGTATCGCTGATAGACTACAACCGTGCCGGCACCTCGCTCCTGGAGATAGTAACCGAGCCCGATTTCGAGACGGGCGCCGAGGCCGAGGCCTATCTGCACCAGCTCAGGCGCACGGTTCGCTACCTGGGCGTCTGCGACGGAAACATGGAAGAAGGCTCGATGCGCTGCGACGCAAACGTGTCGATAAACACCCCCGGCGCGGGACTCGGGCGCAAGGTCGAGATCAAGAACCTCAACTCGTCGCGCTTCGTCAGGCTCGGGTTGGACTACGAGATACAGCGCCAGGCCGAGCTCCTCGACAAGGGCGGCACCGTCAGGCAGGAGACGCGGCTGTGGAACGAGAACCGCGACCAGACCGAGGTGATGCGCTCCAAGGAAAGCTCGCACGACTACCGTTTCTTTCCCGAACCCGACCTGCCCGTCTTCGTGGTCGACGACGACTTCATCGCTGCCGTCGAGGCCGGCCTCGTAGAGCTGCCCCATGACCGGGAGGGCCGCCTCCGCTCCGAGTACTGCCTGTCGGCCGAGCACGCGGCGCTTGTCTGCGAGGAGAGGGAGAGCGCCGACTGGTTCGAGGCCGCGGTATCGGAAGCCATCCGCTTCGGCGTGGACAAGGCGGTTGCCGCCGGGCGGGTCGCCGTCTGGATGTCCACCGATATACGCCGCGTGATGAACCGCGACGGCCTGGCAATGGCCGCCATCGGGACGCTGTCCGTGACCGGCGCCAGGCTAGCGGCGATAATCGCGATGGTCGCTTCCGGCCGCGTGTCGAACAAGGTGGCCAGGCAGGTCTTCGACGCGGCGCTCGCCGGGGAAGGCGAGCCGGCGGCCATAGTCGCCGCCCGCGGCTGGGAGC
>CAZKJA010000201.1:0-7152 GCA_964552925.1 uncultured Treponemataceae bacterium | reverse complement strand
TTCACCTCGACCACCCTGAATACGGTGCCGTCGTACGGAATCCTGGCGCCTTCGTTGGGCATGCCCCGTCTGGCTTCGCGGTAGAAGCCGTACTCGTAGGCCAGACAGCACAGCAGCCGGCCGCACGGTCCTGATATCTTGAGCGAGTTTAGCGAAAGGTTCTGATCCTTGGCCATCTTGATCGAAACCGGGACGAGCTTGTCGGTAACGCCGTGGCAACAGAGCACCCGCCCGCACACTCCGCAGCCGCCGACTACCCTCGCCTCGTCCCTGACGCCTATTTGCCTGAGCTCGATCCTCATCTTGAACACCGCGACCAGGTCCTTGACCAGATTCCGGAAATCAACGCGCGAATCGGCGGTGAAGAAGAACAGGATCTTCGGTTCGTCGAACAGGTAGTGGGCGAACACGAGCTTCATCGGCAGGTTGTGCGACTTGATCTTCTCGTGGCAGACCTCGAAAGCCTTCTTTTCCTTCTGCTCGTCCGAGGCCCGGCGCTCCTCGTCGGCTGCCGTAGCGATCCTCTCCACCTTGACCACGTCGGCCGCCCGCACGAAACCGGGAGCCTTGACCACGCCGAGCACCACGCAGATGTCCTTGCCGTACCTGGTCGGCGCGACGACGCGGGCCCCGATATCCAGGGGAATGTCGCACGCGGCATAGTACGATTCGTTGTAAGGGTCTGCCCTGAGCCTGTACAAAGGGTCGGGCAGTTCGGTGCAATGAGTCCCCTCGTCGAGGACCTCCACAGATTCGTCTTCGAGATGGCGCAGATCCTCGTCGGACTGCTCGTATCCCATATCGTCATCGGCCATAAGTTCTCCTTGAGTCCGGTTTCCTCGGTGCGTTCTAACGCAGCAGGTCCACGAGCAATCCGTATATCTCGTCAAGACGGCGCAGGATGTCGAGCTTGTCGCGCTGGGCGGATACAACTTCCGCGGCGAGCCGCTCGAGACGCTCGTCTATGACGACGACGGTAGTGAATTTTTTCCTTTTTAGAATGCTCCCGCCGGAACTCTTCTCGACCACATCGTACGCGTGCTCCACCACATAATGCACGAAGTTGCGCACCGCCAGCTTGTAGGCCTTGACGCTCTCGACGTTCGCGTCGCGCTTCAAGTCCTCGCCAGCGACGTGGACCGAGTCCAGGAGTTCGGAAGCCGCTCCTTCCGAAAACGGGACGCCCGTTGCCGCGAGGCTTCTCTCGGCCTCGTCGGCGCCCTTCAAAATCGACCGGAACACGCCGGCCTTGGTAGATTCCTTCTTTTTTTCCGCCCGCTTGCCCGAGAGTCCTGGCACGAGCCCCGCGATAAGATTGTCGGGAAGCTCTACTTTCGCCATGGCTTGCCGGAGGCGGCATCCCTGCCGCTCCGCCGTTCCTCCGCCGGCGCGTCGAAGCCTATCGGGCGGATCGCCGTCCCGCGTTCGCGCATGAACGCGACCATGGCCTCCTCTATCCCTTCGCCGGGGCCTGGGACCTTTACGTCGCCGTGTATGACTATCTCCCCGTCGGCGTCGAGCCTGGGCGCGAAGACGTTGCCGACGATGATGCCTCCATCGAGTATCGTCAGCCTCTCTGAAACGCAGACATCCCCGTGGATCACGCCGCCGACTACTGCCGACCTGGCGACTATCGACGCATCGCAACGCGCCGATTCGCTGACGACGATCTTGCCGCTTGCGCGGATGGCGCCCCTGACATCCCCGTCTATCCGCACGAAGCCGTCGACGGTGAGATCGCCCTTGAATGAACTCGAGGGGCCAAGAAGGGTATTAACGAGAACGTCGCGGGGAGCTGGCATGGTGGCGTAGTCTCCGGGCCGCTACCGGCTCGACGCGGTCGAACCGGAGCGGATATTGAGGAATCTGAGCGGGTCTATGGTTTCAGTTCCCAAGTGGACTTCGTAATGAAGGTGCGGCCCCGTTGAAAGCCCCGTATTGCCGATGTAGCCGATGATCTGGCCCTGCTTGACTATGGCGCCCTTCTGCACCTTGAAGGCATTCATATGGGCGTAGCGCGTCAGGAAACCGTGCTTGTGTTCCAGGATTATGTAGTTTCCGAGGCTGATATCGTAGGCTACGGTGACTACTTTGCCGTCCGCGGTGGCTATCACCGGGTCGCCCGAGCGGAATGTCGAGAGATCGATCCCCTTGTGGATATACCAGGATCCGTAGATGGGATTCTCGTTCTGTCCATAGTACATCGAAATGTGCCCGATGCCGCCCTTGATGGGCCAGACGTTGGGGATCTCGGAAAGGATGCCGCCCTGGGCGGATATCGTGCTGCCCAATTCGTTGAGCGGCTTCACGCTACGTTCTAGATATCCGGTGACTTGCTCTATCTCGGCGGCTTCCCGCAGCCTGCCGGAACCGATATCAGCCGGCGCGAAGAACGCGGCGAGGTCGCCGTTGGAACGGGCGGCCGGGTCGGTCGCGGCTTTGAGGCCGATCGTGGAAAGCGTCGTATCGAGCGCTACCTGGAACGACCTTGCGGCCTTCACGAGGCGGGCGGTACTGTCGCGTATCGTATCCAGATCCGTCTGGGTAGCCGAAAGCATGTCGGTCTTTCCCGCGAGCCTGGCCGCGACCTGGCTATAGCCGGCGCTCGACCAGGTGAGAAAACCGGCAATCGCGAGAATCACAGTCATTATCGTTCCAAGGCCGAAAAAACTGATCTGCAGGTTGAGAATACGCTTTTCGGTATGCGGGACAAGCATTATAGTGATTTTCTGCCGACCCGCGCGTATGAATCGGCCGACTATCCAGACAAGAGCCGAGGTGGTTTTTCGGAAGGAGGCGCCGACGCGACGCGCGAACGATTTTTCAATATCTTTATATCGTTTTTGCATGGCCAAAGCCACCACCCCCGATTATAGCGATTCCCGTGATGATATCACGCAAAGTGCTCCACTGTCAAACTTGGCGATACCATTTCCCGCTCACGGCATCACAGGATTTTGAAAACCGGGCAACCTGACGGTATAGTGTATCTAATGGATATAATAAGGGTGCCAGAAACATACGGATCGCCTCCACAGATTCCTCTTTCGCGCGATGACAATGCGCTTTCCATTACATTTATCGGAGCCGGAAACGCTTTCACGAAGAAGTTTTATCAAAACAACGTGCTGCTCGTCAAAGGTAGCGACCATGTACTCATCGACTGCGGATCGAGGGCGCCCGAGGCGCTCGCGTTGCTCGGCTTGTCGGTGACCAAGGTGAGGAATTACCTGATCACGCACTCGCACGCCGACCATGTGGGCGGTCTCGAGGAAGTGATGCTTATGAACCGCTACATGGCCAGGCAGAAATCCACGATGATAGCTCCGGCGAAGTACCGTCGGTACCTGTGGAGGCATTCTTTGAAAGGCGGCGCGGCCTACAACGAACGCCCGGACGGCAAATTCCTCCGTTTCGAGGACTTCTGGGACACCGTCGACCCGGTACCTGTCCCGGGCGCCGACCGCGAGCTGGGAGAGGCGTGGCTGGGCTCGATCAAGCTCGCGATGTTCAGGACGAAGCATATCCCCGACGATTCGCCGAGTTGGCGTTCGTCGGCGCCGAGTTACGGCGTTGTCATTGACGACAGGGTGCTGTATACGAGCGACACGAGGTACGACCCCGAATTGTTCGATTTCCTCATGGAGCGCTATACCTTCGACGCGATCTTTCACGATTGCCAGCTTTTTACCGGCGGAGTGCACGCGTCGCTCGACGAGCTTGCCGGATTGCCGGCGGATATAAAGGCCAAGACCACATTGATGCACTATGGCGATGCCATCGCCGACAACGTCGCGAAGGCTGAGTCTCTGGGATTCAAGGGCTTCGCGGCGCAATGGCGCCCGTATGTCTTCCCATGAGCCGGGCACCCCTGCTACTCGCGACCTTGCCCGCGGTTCTACTGGTTCTGGGATCGTGCGGCTCGGTGCCGAGGACTCCGGAAACCCGCAGGCCCCTGGAACTCGGCGCCGAACCGGTCCTGCTCGCGGTGCACGAAGGCGCATCGATAATGGCGTTCGTCATCGGCGAAGCGACCGCCCCGCACAGGATACTCTTCGTCCATGGATGGTCGGCCACCGGGGCCGAGTTCCTCGATCTGGCAAGGGCCGTGGTCGGCAAACGGCCGGACGTGCTCTGTGTTTGCGTCGACCTTCCCGGTTCCGGCTCCTCGGACAAACCCGCCGACGCGCCGTGGGACGTACCGTATTTCAGGTCGGCCCTGCGCACCGTCGTAGGAGCCGCCCGCGCGTATGGCCTGCCACCCGGCGCCATTGCCGACGGCATAACGCTTGTAGGCCACAGCCTGGGCGGCCACCTGAGCATAGACTACACCGTGCACGACGGGTCAGGCGTCGCGCGCCTGGGCCTTATATCCCCCGCAGGCTGGCCGGGGGAAATAGGCCCGGTGTCGGTATGGGCCGCGCAGAATGACGTGACAATGGACCTTGTGCCGGAGCTGATAAACGAGGAGACCTACGTCAGGGGCCACCGCTTGATGATGGGCTTGAGCGGTTCCGAATATTCAGAGGATGCCGTAAGGTATTCCGGCAGGGCGCTCGAGAAACCGGAAACCAAGGCGGCGCTCAAGGCAGTCACCATGAACGCCCTCGAAAACGACCACATCGATACGGTGCTAGGCTCGATACGCGTGCCAGTTTTCCTGGCCTGGGGCAGGAACGACCTGATCCTGCCGTTCTCGTACGCGGAGAAATTCCTGGCGGGCTTGCCCGCCGGCACGCGATTCCTTCCGTTCGACGGTTGCGGGCACATGCCTCATTTCGAGCATGTCGGGGAACTCTCGTCCGTAATCGCCGGTTTCATAGACACGTGAAGCCGGAAGAAACCGCCGGACTTGCCTCCAAGCCTTCTCCGTAAGTACATTTTGATGACTACAAATACACCAGTAACCACGGGAGATTCAACATGGCCGTACACCAATTCCAGGCTGAGGTCAATCAGCTCCTCCAGCTGATCATCCACTCGCTGTATTCGCACAGGGAAATATTCCTGCGGGAACTCGTCTCAAACGCGTCGGACGCGATCGACAAGCTCAAGTACCTGTCGCTCTCGGACGACGCGTACAAGGCGATATCGTTCGAGCCCGCGATCGGCATGTCGTTCGACGTCGAGGCGGGAACGCTGACGATCGCCGACAACGGCATAGGCATGGACGAAGTCGACCTCGTCGAGAACCTGGGCACCATCGCCCGTTCTGGTACCAGGCGCTTCATAGAGGCGATGGCCGAGGACAAGCGCAAGGACTCCAACCTGATCGGCCGCTTCGGCGTCGGCTTCTACGCGAGCTACATGGTCGCCGACTCGGTCGCCGTCACCACGCGCAAGGCCGGGCAGGACGGCGCCTGGGTCTGGACGAGCGACGGCAAGGGCTCATACGACATCGAGCCGGGCGCCCGCGACGGCCACGGCACGACTGTCGTGCTAAAGGTCAACGACGACGGGCGCGAGTTTCTCAGCCGCTGGCGCCTCGAGGAACTCGTCAAGAAATATTCGAACCACGTCGCTTACCCAATCCGGCTGGCCTACGACGAGGACGAGTACGACGACAAGGGCAAGAAGAAGGGCACGAAGATCCACAAGGACGAGCAGATCAACAGTGCGCAGGCGCTGTGGCGCAGGTCCAAGTCGGAGCTCAAGGACGAGGACTACGTCGAGTTCTACAAGAATATCTCCGACTCCGACGAGGATCCGCTGTTCTGGACGCATACCAAGGCGGAAGGCACGATCGAGTACACGACGCTGTTCTACGTCCCGTCGAAGGCTCCCTTCGACCTGTTCCATGCCGACTACAAGCCCGGCGTCAAGCTGTACGTCCGCCGCGTCTTCATCACCGACGACGACAAGGAACTGCTGCCTGTCTACCTGCGTTTCATCCGCGGCGTCATCGACTCCGAGGACCTCCCCTTGAACGTAAGCAGGGAAATCCTGCAGCAGAACCGGATAATGAGCTCGATACGCACCGCGTCCGTCAAAAAGATACTCTCGGAGCTCAAGGAGCTTTCAAGCTCCGACAAGGATAAATACACCTTGTTCATCGCCGAGTTCAACAGGCCGCTCAAGGAAGGCCTCTACAGCGACTACGCAAACCGCGAGGCCCTGCTCGAGCTCGTGCGCTTCAAGAGCAGCTCGGTCGAAGGCTGGACCTCGCTCGCGGACTACAAGTCGCGGATGGGTACCGAGCAAAAGGCGATCTACTACATCGCCGGCGACTCCGAGGATCGCCTGCGCAAGTCGCCTCTCATGGAGATGTACCGCAAGCAGGGCGTCGAGGTTCTTCTCTGCCCCGACGAGATTGACGAGCTCGTCATGCCGATGGTCGGCAAGTTCGGCGACCTGGAACTCAAGGCCGTCAACCGCGCCGGCGCCGAGAAGGAATTCGAGGGCAAGAAGGACGAGCAGAAGGAGAAGGACCTCGCCCCCGTCATCGAGCGCCTGAAGAAGGCCCTGGGCGACGAGGTCAAGGACGTGCGCCTTTCTGCACGGCTCACCGAGAGCCCCTCGTGCATAGTCGTCGACGCCGACGACCCGAGCCTCCAGCTGCAACAGTTCATGAAGAGCATGGGCCGCTCCGACGGCTTCGACGTCAAACCTATACTCGAAGTCAACGGCGACCATGCTCTCGTCGCCAGGCTCGCAGCCTCCGACGACGAGGCGTTGACCTCAGACGTGGCTCGCGTCCTCCTCGACCAGGCCCTGCTCGTCGAAGGCGCCCCGCTGAAGGACCCCGCCGATTTCGTCGCAAGGATGAACAGGCTGATCGGCTAGATCGCGGACTACGCCGCGATCTAGTAGGCTAAGCCCATATCGCCGACTGGCGCGGCGATATGGGGGCTTTTAGTTCAAGCGGACTCGTCGCCTTGAGGGCGACTCGCCGCTTAACTGCTGTTGGCTTTGCCATATAAAAATCAGCTGCGCATCGCGCGCGAGCATTGAATTTTTATTGGATCTTCAATACAGTCTCTTACAATTCTCGTGTTGGGCAAAAAGAAAACACGGCTCAGTAGGTAGTCTGAGCGGCCAAATGCATGGCCTAGTAACCATCGAAAGATGTCCATTTTTGCCCCTAGGGTAAGTATGCCCAGGGGTTATGATATGAACGTTGTCACTACAGTTTTATTTGATGGACAATTCTGG
>CAZKJA010000200.1:0-7152 GCA_964552925.1 uncultured Treponemataceae bacterium | reverse complement strand
ATTCCTCCCGAGTCCGGTTCCCTTGAAGCCATCCCGGCTGCCCTGATGAGCGAGACCCTGACCGTCGCTATCAAGGCGACAGTTGGCAAACGGGACGGACCGCCTACCTGGGAGTCGAAGGATACCAAATATACTATCCCCGGTTCCTCGGTGTCGGTGAAGATGATAGGCACGGATGTGGCCATACTCATAACCGTGACGCCGTACAAGACCAAGGACGGCAGACTCCTCCTCCTCGCCCAGGGGCAGGTTTGGTACAAGGAAGGCGAGTCAGGCCTCCTGTACCGTACTACAGTGGATACGCTTTCCGTCCAGTTCGGCGAACGGGTGCTTTTCTATCCTTTCGGCATCCAGCCGGACGGAGAATCGCCGTTGCGCGTCGAGCTCGTCATGGATAAATACAAGCCGTGAGGATTGGATTCTCGCCGCCGGATCATCGCAAGCGTTCGGTACACCGCCCCAGGGCGTTGCTCGCCGTTCTCGTGATCGTCGCGCTCGCGTTGCTGATCGCCGTTCCCGCCATCAAGGTCAGGATGTCGCACCCCGTCATCGCGGCCATCGAACCGACAATAGGCGAGCCTGGCGGCTACATTCGGATTTCCGGCAGGCATTTCGGAACGGAACGGGGAGACGGCAGGGTGGAGTTCGATGGAGCGCCGCCTACGGCATCGTCGTATATCTCCTGGTCCAACGATTCCATAGAACTCAGGGTTCCGCTGTACGCGGAGTCAAGCCTCGTACGAGTCGTCAACGGCGCGGGCAGGTCGAACGCGCTGATGTTCATGAGCCGGGACCTGCTTCCCGCGGCTCCGCGAGGGTCGGGAGTCCAGGCGCTCGGCCCCGGGATCGAATCATTGTCGGTCGATTCAGGAGCCATAGGCTCGGTGCTCACCATCGAGGGCTTGAACTTTGGCGCCAACAGGGACGGTTCGGCGGTACTGTTCACGTGGATGGGCGAAAGCGCGATCCAGGCGCGGATCGACGAATCCAGCCGCGGCTTCGTCGTTCCCCAGGAATCCGCGGGCGAGTACGAGAGCTGGTCGGACAAGAAAATTGTTGTGCGCATCCCCGATGGAGCCGTATCCGGCGGCATAGCCATCCAGACCGCCAAGGGGACGAGCCAGGTCCGGTACTTCCAGATCGTCGACTCCCCGGGCACCAAGTTGTATCTGGGACGCAAGACCTACGCGCTATCGACGTTCGTGACCGTATCGCGTATCAAATCCACGGGAACGAACGCGCTGTATCTGTGGTTGCCGTTTCCGACCGAGTCCCCGTCCCAGCGCGGTGTGAAGGCGCTCAACCGGTCGACCGAGCCGTTGATACCCGATTTCAGGGGAATATCCGCCTATCGGCTCTCGGACCTCCAGAACGACAAGCTTGTTACCGTGAGCCAGGATCATCTGGTCCAGGTGTACGGCATCCAGACGGATATAAAAGTCGACAAGATCAAGCAGCCTCCATCTCCCGTCCCCCCCTTGTTTACTAGCCTCATAGCGCCCGATCCCCTCGTGCCCGCCGACAGCAAGGACATCGCCGCTTTCGCGCTACGAGCGGCGGGCAAGGAGAAGAATCCCTACAAGGCTGCCCGCCTGATACTCGACAGTCTCCTGGCCAAGGTCTCCATCGACGAGTCCTCGATCGCCTCCACACCGCTTGATGCCCTGAAAAAGGGCAAGGCGGACGTCTGGGATATGGCGATCCTCTATACCGCGATGCTCCGGGCGGCGGGCGTTCCTTCGCTCCCGGTAGCCGGAGTCGTCGTCGATGAATCCCGTCGCGCCTGGCGGCATGCGTGGGTCGAGTTCTACCTGTATGGTTTCGGCTGGGTACCCGTGGATCCGGCGTTGGCGGGCGGCGCTGGTATTGGTTCCTTCGATGCTCCCTTCGAGGATCCCACCCGCTATTTCGGCAACATGGACGACCGGCATATCGCCTTCTCGCGCGGGCTTGTCAAGCTCGACCGCGTCACCCCGGACGGTCGGACCGTATCCGCCACGAGGCGGTACTCGTTCCAGAGTGTGTTCGAGGAAGCAGCGGGAGGTCTGAGTGCCTATACGTCCTTCTGGAGCGACGTAGAGGTCACCGGAGTCTACTGAATGCGCTTTCTCGCGAAGCCAAAGCTGTGCTATCATCGCGGTGTTTTTTAGGAGGCTCGAATGTCATCTATAGCAAAGGCGGATCCCGAACTCTGGGAGGCCATGGGGCTGGAATCCGAGCGCCAACGGCATAACCTTGAACTCATAGCGAGTGAAAACTACGCATCCAAGGCCGTCATGGAAGCCTCCGGTTCCGTCCTCACCAACAAATACGCCGAAGGATACCCCGGCAAACGCTATTATGGCGGTTGCGAGTTCGTCGATCGTGCCGAAAATCTCGCCCGCGACAGGGCAAAAGAGCTGTTCGACGCGGATTATGCCAACGTACAGCCGCATTCGGGGTCGCAGGCCAACATGGGCGTCCTTTTCGCCGTCCTCAAACCGGGCGACACGATCCTGGGCATGGATCTGGCCCATGGAGGACATCTTACCCATGGGTCGCCTGTATCCTTTTCCGGCAAGCTTTACAAGGTGATCCGGTACGGAGTCAACCCGCAGACCGAGACGATAGACTACGACGAGCTGGGACGCGTGGCACGCGAAGGCCGGCCCAAGCTTATAATCGCCGGCGCCAGCGCCTACCCGCGTACTATAGACTTTATGCGTTTCCGTAAGGTCGCCGACGAAGTAGGCGCTCTCCTCATGGCCGACATGGCCCATATCGCCGGCCTCGTCGCCGCCGGGGTGCATCCCAGCCCCGTGCGGGTAGCGGATTTCACGACTACGACGACGCACAAGACGCTCCGGGGGCCGCGCGGCGGCGCCATCCTTGTCGGCAACGACGGGGAGAACTCGCTCGGCGTGATGAGCCCCAAGGGAGACCGCCTGCGGCTATGGTCCGAGTTGATAGACGGCTCAATCTTCCCCGGCATACAGGGGGGGCCTCTCTGCCACATAGTCGCGGCCAAGGCTGTCGCCTTCCGCGAGGCGCTGTCGCCCGATTTCAAGACATATATGCGCCAGGTCGTCGCGAACGCCGCGGTGCTCGCCAAAGCCCTCGCGGACGGCGGCGCCAGAATAGTCTCTGGAGGCACCGACAACCACCTCGTGCTCGTCGACCTGTCTCCGCTCGACATCAGCGGCAAGGATGCCGAAAAATGGCTGGACGAGGCGGGAATTACCGTGAACAAGAACGGCATCCCCTTCGACAAGAAGGGACCGTCCGTCACCTCCGGTATCCGGGTGGGTACGCCGGCCGTGACGACACGCGGCATGAAGGAACCTGAAATGATGCAGATCGCCGGTCTTATCGTCGATGTGCTCAAGGCCAGGGGACTACCTGCCGTGACGGCGCGGGTGAAGGCCGAAGTAGCCAGGCTCACCGATCGATTCGGGCTTCCGGTTGACAAGTAGGTTGTAGCAGCGCGCCTCGGTCCTGGGAGCTTTCCGGCGGCGCAGCGGAGATTGACAACCCCCTGAGGCGTACCTATACTTCTATCGAGCCAAAAGACGGGAGAAACGGTAACGGCATGGACAATCCGCTCCAGTTGACCTTCGTCAATTTCAAAAAAGACTCATATATAATCGTAGAAGGAAAGCAGAACGCAGACCGTTTCTACATTATAAAGGCTGGCAAAGTCCGCATATCCAAGGAAGTGGAAGTCGTCGAGGAAGAAGGCGGCAACATCTACTCCCCGGGCGACTTTTTCGGCGTAATCTCGACGATGTCGACGCATAGCCACATCGAAACTGCTCAGGCGATCACCGATGTGACGCTCATAAGCGTCCAACGCGAGCAGTACGGTCTCCTCATAGAGAAGAACACACCGGTCGCCATGAAGATAATCATGGGCTTTTCCAAGAGGATGCGCTTTCTCGACGAAGCCCTGACAAGGATAACGCTCAAGAGTACCGCCGACGTCGATCCTTCGCACCTGTTCAAGGTAGCCGAATGTTACGCGAAGCAGAGCCAGTTCAACCAGGCGTTCTACGCGTATTACCAATACCTGAAGTTCTGCCCCAACGGCCAGCACGCGCTCGCCGCCAAGGAGCGGCTGACCAAGATCAAACCTTTCGCCAAGGCCGTCTACCTCGACGGCTCGACCGAGGAGTTCAACAGGTTCTACCCCAAGGATACTATGATCTTCTCCGAAGGAATGCCCGGCACCGAGCTCTACATCCTCCAAAAAGGATCGGTCAAGATAACGAAGATAGTCGACAACACAGAGGTGCTTCTCGCCGTTCTCAAGACCGGCGACATATTCGGCGAGATGTCCCTCCTCGAGAACAAACCCCGGTCAGCGAGCGCCATCGCCTACGAGGATGCCTACCTGCTCGCCGTAAACAAGCAGAACTTCGAGCGCATGGTCCAGGCCCAGCCACAGATAGTCACGAGGCTCACCCAGCTGTTGGCCGAGCGCATATGGTTTATATACAAGCAATTGGCCAATACCTTGATATCGGATCCCTTGGGCAGGATGTACGACGCATTGCACATCCAGCTCGAGAAAAACCGCGTGCAGATCAAGGCCGGCGCGACGCACACCTTCGATTTCGGTCCCAAGGAACTTATCAACATGGTCGGGCTTCCGATGAACGAAGGCAACATCGTCGTGCAATCGCTCCTTTCCAACAAGCTGTTCAGGTTGATCGACAACAAGATCGTCGTCCAGGACATGTACGAGATAGTCAAACAAGCCGAATACTACCGCAAGATGCAGAAGATAGAGAAATCGCGCAAAGAGTCCCAGGCGGCTCGTTGACAGACGCTTCCCCGCGTATGCTTGTCGACTCTTCCATGGCCGCCCTGGGCATCGAGGCGTATGCCATAGTGGGCGGGGAACGCCTGCTCGGGTATATGCGCGCCCTTGATCCGGCTTTGCCAGGGCGCTACGCGATGGAAGGCAGTTCCGGGGCTATAGTCGCGGCCTTGCCCTACGACAGCCGTCCGGTTTCTCCGGAGCCAGCGATGCCGGGATCATCGCCGATGCTGAGCGTCGGGGCCTTCGCGGCGGAGAACCGCTACGCCACGCTCGCGCGCCTGTTGGGCGTCGTCGCCCGCGCCCTCGCCGCGGCGACGTCCATTTCGCGCAAGGCATTCCGCATCGCCGTCAATTCGAGGCTCCCTGAAAAACCGCTCGCGGCCCTCGCGGGGCTCGGTTGGATCGGCCGTTCCAGCCTTCTCGTAAGCCACGCGTACGGACCTGCCTGCGTCATAGGCGCCTTGTTGCTTCCAGCATCCTTCCCCATCGTGGATGGCGACGGCCCTCCCGGCTCGAGGGATGGCTCGTGCGTCGGGTGCCGCGCCTGCGTTGATGCCTGCCCTACCGGAGCCATCCGGGAATCAAGCGACGGCCCGCCCGGCATCGCCCTTGGTCTCTGCATCCAGTATTGGGCCTCGACCCCGGGAACCGTACCGCCTGCCGTGCGCTCGGCGTGGGGGTGCAGGCTGTATGGTTGCGACGCGTGCGTGGCCGCGTGCAAGTATTCGGCGGCCGCCTGGTTCCCGGGCGATGATGGGACGAGCCCAGCGCAACGCGCTGCCGCGCTTGCAACAGAAGGCGAGCGCAGACCCGGTCGCTGGGTGTCCGCCGATACGGTACGGGCGGCGCCCGACGCGGAACTACGCGCCTATTTCAGGAAGACCGCCCTCGGCATGTCGTGGCTTCCGCCCGCCTTGCTCAGGCGGAATGCCACTATCGCGTGCGGATTGCCGGCCTTGCCATTTGACGGGGAATCGGCGCAGGATTAGAGTAGAGGCAGGAGATACCAGCGATGGAAGAAAGCGCGTTCAACCAGTACCTTACATTCACCTTGAATGAAGAGCACTACGCCGTGCCCGTCGCCAAGGTCAGGGAGGTGCTCGAATATACCAGGATCACCAAGCTGCCACGCACCTCGGCGTTCATGAAGGGCATCATCAACCTTCGCGGTTCCGGGGTCCCGGTGATCGACCTCCGCCTGAAGTTCGGCATGGAAGAGACGCCTGTCGGCAAGGATACGGCAATCGTCGTGCTCGATGTCATAGGGGCGGACGGGGAGATCGTCGTCGGCGCCTTGGCGGATGCCGTACACGAAGTTGTGGAGATAGCATCCGACAAGGTGGAACCCGCCCCCCGCTTCGGCACGAAGCTCGCCGCGGAGTTCATCCAGGGCGTAGGAAAACGTGACGATGGCTTCATCATAATCCTGGACATAGACAGGATATTCAACACCGAGGAAGTAGCCCTCCTCAAGAACCCGGAGCTCGCGCAGCAAGCCGGGGCGCCCGGCTGATCAACACCGCGACAGCCATCGGATCGACGATCCCCGCTTGTCCGACCGCCCTCGCACGCGTACTATTGCATCCACAATGAAAAGCCTCGATACATACGTGAACAAGGTAGTGCCGCTGAAATTCCGAGGCCAGGAAATGAGCTTCGAACTGTCGCACGCGCTGTTCAGTTCCTTCGATGTCGACCAGGGTTCGAGGCTCCTCCTCAAGACCGTGGCGGCTGCCGTGGATCCCGATGTCGTCGGATCGATAATCGACATCGGTTGCGGGACGGGCGTGCTCGGTATTGCCTGCGCGCGTGGCTACCCGGGTTCGATGCTCCTCATGCGCGACCGCGACGCCCTGGCGTGCCTGTTCGGCGCCCGTAACGCGAAGCGCAACAAGGTGGCGCCCGAGGCGGTCGGCCACGCGCTGTTCCTCGACGGGCTGGGCGACAGGCGCTTCGACCTGATGCTGTGCAACGTGCCGGCCAAGGCGGGAACACCCGTGCTCGACAGGTTCCTGCGGGAAGCGCCGGGAATAGTCTCCGACCGCGGTTTCGGCGCGATGGTAGTCGTGGAGCCGATAGCCGCCGCCAGCCTCGCCTCGTTGCGGGAATCCGGGGCGGAGATAGTAGCGTTCGAAGCGGGGAAAGGTCATACCGCCGTCGTATTCAAACGGGGCCAGGCATCCGGGCGGCAAGAAGCCCCGGCGGGTCCCGGTACCCCCGCGTTTGACCCGTTGGCTGTCTACGTACGGTCCAGCCAGAGCCTGCGCGCCGGCAGGGCTCAGTACCGGCTGGACGGCATATGGGGGCTTCCGGAGTTCGACACACCTTCGTTCGCCTCGGAACTCGCGATC
>CAZKJA010000199.1:6032-7157 GCA_964552925.1 uncultured Treponemataceae bacterium | reverse complement strand
ACCGGGACTCCGTAGACGCCCTCCCCGACGCGGGCAATGTGATATTCATGGCGGGAAGGAAGTTCGGCACTTCCGGCGCCGAGGAACTGACTTGGGCCATGAACACGGTCGTGCCGGCGAACGTCGCCTGGCGGTACAAGAACTCGGCGATCGTCGCCTACTCGACCGGCTGCGTCTACGACTTCGAGAGCCCCTACTCCGGCGGCTCCTCCGAGGGCGACACGCCGCGGCCCGTGGGAGACTACGCCCAGTCGGCGCTCGGCCGGGAGAGGGTGTTCCAGCATTTCAGCCTCGCGACGGGAACCGCTGTCTGCCTCCTGCGGCTCAACTACGCGATCGACCCGCGCTACGGCGTCCTCCACGATATAGCCAGGAAGGTAGCGGCGGGCGCGCCAGTCGACCTCGCGGTAGCCAACCTCAACTGCATCTGGCAGGGCGACGTGCTCGAGCGCACGCTTCTCGCCTTCGGCCTGGCGGCTTCGCCCGCCTTCGTGCTCAACATCACCGGACCGGAGACGGCCTCGGTCAGGCGGATAGCGACCGAGTTCGGGAAGCGCCTCGGCAAGACCCCGGTCTTCACAGGGGATGGCGGGAACGGCAAGGCCTACCTGAACGACGCGTCGCTGTCGTTCAAGCTCTTCGGGTACCCCAGGGTGAGCCTGGCCGAGATGATCGATATCCAGGCGGACTGGATGGCCTCCGGCGGCGCCTCGCTCGGAAAGCCGACGCACTTCGAGACGACCGACGGGACCTACTGAAGCTGGGCGGGAGGGAAATATGGACAAAACGATGATACCGGCAGGCCTTATGGCCGGACTGAAACGCGGCATGGCAATACCGGCAATACCCTTGGCCCTGGACTCCGGCAGGCGCTTCGACGAACGCCGGCAGCGCGCGCTCGTTCGCTACTACATCGACGGGGGAGCGGGAGGGATCGCGGCGGGCGTCCACACGACCCAGTTCGAGATACGCGATCCGAAGCACGGCCTCTTCGAGCCGGTGCTGTCCGCCGTTTCTGACTCGGTGGACGAATGGAGCGCGCGCACGGGCAAGGCCGTGCTGAAGATCGGCGGGCTCTGCGGCCAAACCCGTCAGGCTCTCGGGGAGGCGGCGTTCCTCGTTTCC
>CAZKJA010000199.1:0-6022 GCA_964552925.1 uncultured Treponemataceae bacterium | reverse complement strand
TGGGTACCACGCGGGCCTCCTCAGCCTCGCCGGGCATGCCGACGATTCCATCGAGCAACTGCTCGCGCACGTGCGGGCGGTAGCCGACGCCATCCCCGTCATAGGGTTCTACCTCCAGCCCGCGGTCGGCGGACGCATCCTGCCCTACGAGTTCTGGCGGGCGTTGGCTGAAATAGAAAACGTCATCGCGATAAAGATGGCGCCCTTCAACCGCTACCGAACCCTCGATGTGGTACGGGCAGTCGCCGAATCGGGTCGCCCGGGCGATATCGCGTTGTACACTGGCAACGACGACAACATCGTTGTGGACCTGCTCACCGAATACGCTGTCAGGACGGCAACGGGCGAGCGGCGGCTGCGCATCGCCGGCGGACTCTTGGGCCACTGGAGCGTGTGGACGAGACGCGCGGTCGAGCTCCTCGCCGAGGCGCACAGATTGTCAGCGTTGGGATCGCCGGTGCCGCAGTCAATGCTCACGCTCGCGCAGGAGGTGACCGACGCGAACGCGGCTGTCTTCGACGCGGCGAACGGCTTCGCCGGCTGCATAGCGGGCATACACGAGGTATTGCGCAGGCAGGGACTCCTGGAAGGCACATGGTGCCTGAATCCGGAAGAACGGCTCTCGCCGGGACAGGCGGAGGAGCTGGACCGCGTGTGCCGCTCCTACCCCCACCTGACCGACGACGATTTTGTCAGGGAAAACCTGAAGCTGTGGCTGGATTGACAGTATCCCGAACCGGCAGCATCCCGGAGGCGCCATCTCGTTCGCCGCCGGGATTCCGCGCGACTTGGCTTTAGTCGACTTCCGTCACTTTCCGCCTGAACACCTTGCCCATCAGCTTCTGGAACCATTTGGCCCGCCCTAGTACGATTATCATCGTCAACAGGAAGAGAACAAGGCTTATAGGCCTCGTGAAGAAAGGCGCTATGTTCCCGTCTGACAGTATCAAGGCGCGCCTGAGGTTCTTGTCCAGGATATCGCCGAGGATTATGCCGAGCACGAGCGGCGCCATCGGGTATTCCATTTCCCGCAGGATGTAGCCGAGAAGGCCGAACACGATCATCACGCCGACGTCGAACAAGCGCGCCTGGATCGCGAAGGACCCGACGACGCAGAGTATGAAGATGATCGGCATCAGCTTGGCCCTGGGAACCTGGAGCACCTTGACGAGTGGCCGTACCATCGACAAGCCCAGGACGAACATCATCACGGTGGCAATGAAGACCATGGCGACGACTTCGTACACGAAGGTGGGCGACTCTATCATTATCAGGGGACCCGGGCGAACGCCGTGTATCAACATGGCTCCCAAAAGGACCGCGGCGGGCGCGGAGCCCGGTATGGCGAGCGTCAGCACCGGTATGATGGCTCCGGGCACGCAGGCGTTGTTGCCTGTTTCGGAGGCTAAAAGGCCTTCGACCGAGCCGTGGCCGAACATGGCCCGGTCTTCCTTCTTTGCCCCGCGTTTGGCCATGTCATAGGAGACCCAGGCCGCGATATCCTCGCCTACGCCGGGTATAGCGCCTATGACCGTTCCGATGAGCCCGGAGCGTATTATCGTTTTCCAATACTTGGCTATTTCGCGTACGCGCGGGATGACCCTGTTGATCTTGGTTTTGACGACCTCGTAGCGATCGAAACGCATGACGGAAATGATCTCGGCGAATCCGAAGGTACCGACCATCGCGGGAATGAGAGCGATGCCGCCGGACAGATCCGTGTTTCCAAAGGAGAAGCGCACGTAGGCGTGTATCCCCTCCATGCCTATCATCGCAACGAAGAGCCCGAGGAATCCCGCTATCCAACCCTTGAGCGGATCCTTTGGAGCGGTGAGGTTGCCGCAGATTATTATACCGAAGATAGAGAACCAGACGAATTCGTACGACTGGAACTTGAGCGCCACGTTGCCGATCAGGGGCGTGAAGATGAGCATCGCGAACATGCCTATCATCGAACCTAGGAAGGAGCCAGTCGTCGCGAGCCCGATCGCCTCGCCGGCCTTCCCCTGCACAGCGAGGGGATACCCGTCGAGCGTCGTCGCGGCGTTGGCCGGGGTGCCTGGTATGTTGAGGAGTATGGCGCTGCGGCTACCTCCGTAGATCGCGCCGATATACATGCAGATAAGAATGAGTATCGCGTTGTTGGGAGCCATGTTGAAGGTGAGCGTCGTGAGGAGGGCGACGCCCATCGTAGCCGTAAGCCCTGGCAGCATGCCGATGATGATGCCGAGCTGGGTCGCCCAGAGCGCGTCGAAGACAGAGCGGAAAGTCATGAACGAAACCAGCGCGTCGCCAAAATACTTCAGTCCTTCGAACATTCCGGGCTCCTTTCAAGGAAGATTGACGAGGAAGAGGTACTGGAAGACAAAATAGACCGCTGCCGCTGTACTGAGCGCCAGGATGGCGGCAAACAGGGGGATCTTCCATTGCCCGGAAATCGGGGACTTGAAGTCATATTCGAACATCATGGCGAAGATGAACACGAACACGAACGTGATGAGAGGGAACCAGAGCCTGCCAAGGAGCAGCGCGTAGAGCACGCATAGCCCAACCGTCCGGGCTATGCGCGGCCACGAGGAACGATCGCCCCCCGGCTTCTTTCCCCGATCCTCGGAAATGAACCTCGCGGCGCCCTTGCGCATCGACCGGACGAGCATCGCGACGCTCAGGAGGAATACCATGATTCCGATGAACGCTGGAACCAGACCAGGCCCTGAGAAGGGGCTTTCGTTGCGGTCTGCCATGGTAGGCATGCTGATGGAATTGGCGACGACCGCCGCCGACAACACGATTAGCAGTACCGACGTCACGAGGTCGGCTTTCGTCATGGTCCTTTCGGTCATTGGGCGCTCCAGGATACAGTCTCGGTGTGGAAAAGGTCCCCTTCGGATACCCCCCGGGAAGAGCGACGCCCACCGGCCGTAACCGGCGGGCGCCTCATCTTATTCTGGCATGTACGATTCCAACCTTACGGTTTGGGGATGCCCACCGTATCGGGTGATATCTTCGCCTTGCCGGCCTCGAAGTAGAGCCAGGCGACGGGCTGGTAGTACGCGAACGCCCTGTCCTGGGCTTCCTTGCCGTAAGACGGCGCGAACATGGCGCCATTGGACTTGGCGTAATCCTTGACCTTCTGAGAGTTGAAGATCACGTCCTTCCAGACCTTCTCCACGGTATCGATGACGTTCTGCGGAACTCCCTTCGGGATGAAGATGCCGAAGTAGTTCGATCCAGCCTTGAAGTCGGGGATCCAGTTGGTGATCGGCGGTATTTCGCCGAAGCCATCAAGGTTGAGCGCGACGTTCGACATGACGGCGAGAGGGCGGATTGCCTTGCCGCGTATCATGTTCGCCTGCTCGACCGCGAGCTGCGTGGTGATCTGGGTCTCGCCGGAGACGCAGCCTATGACCGCGGGGGCGCCGCCGTCGTAGGTGATGTGCTTGTATTCGATCCCCGTATACTTGCGAATCATCTCGATGCCGATATGCCCCGCGGAGCTCTGGCCGGCCGTCGCTACGGTGACCCTGCCGGGGTTCTTCTTCATGGCGGCGAGGAGGTCGTCGAAGGTCTTGTACATCGTGGCGACGTTTGCGCCGACAACGGAAACGTTGGCGACGGAGAGGAAGATGTTCCAGTCCTTGCGGATGTCGGTGTCGAGCATGCCCTGGATCTTGTAGGTAGCCAGGTCGGCGGCGGCACCGGCGGTCCAGGTGTATCCGTCGCGCGGGGCATCGAGCGCGTTCTTGGTGCCGACCGAACCCGACGCTCCGGGCTGGTTCACTATGACGACTTTCTGGCCTAATGCCGCTTCGAGCTCGGCGGCGCAGATACGCGTGACCTGGTCGGTCGATCCGCCCGCACCCCAGGGCACGATGATGTTGATCGGCTTGTTGGGTTTCCAAGTCGCCTGAGCCGACACGACGCCGACCACTACCGTTAGCAGGACGAGCATGACAACGACGATGTTCGCAAGTCTCTTCATGATACGAGCCTCCTATGGAATAACGAAACACTCATCAAAGTATATGAGGAGCTTTCAAAAGGCGTCAAGGAAACATTTATTTGGAACTGCGTTTTATTTCGACTGAATGACGCTTGACACGGAATGGCGGTCATTCCATGATTCGCGCATGGCAAGCACTCCTGAAACAGCGAAGAATCCGGCAGAGGACCGCGCGCCTGTAGCGCTCGTCACCGGTTCGAGCCGCGGGCTCGGCCGGGGCGTGGCGCTGGAACTCGCCCGCGCCGGCTTTTCAGTCGCCGTCCATTACTCGAGCAACGAAGTCGCCGCACGAGAAAGCGTCGAACTGTGCCGGGAAGCCTCGGAACAGGCAGGGCGGACGGAAGCCGGATCGGCCAGAGAGGTCCGGTTCGAAGCGTTCCGTTGCGACTTGTCGGACTCCACCCAGCGACACGCGCTCGCGGCCGATGTCTTCGGTACCTTCGGGAACCTCGATGCCTTGGTCAACAACGCCGGGATCGCGCCCCGCACGCGCGCCGACATAATCGAGGCCTCGGAGGAATCCTTCGAGGAGCTGATGCGGACCAATGTGCAGGGGCCGTACTTCCTGACGCAGGAGGTGGCGAGGCGCTGGCTGACCTCCCCTGCCGGTTGCCCGCTTCCCGGCGGCCGCAAGCTCGTGTTCGTCACCTCTATATCCGCGGAGACCGCCTCGGTTATGCGGGGCGACTACTGCATGTCGAAGGCCGCGCTGTCGATGGCGGCAAAGCTGTGGGCGGCAAGGCTCGCGCCGGAAGGCATACAGGCCTACGAGGTGAGGCCCGGCATAATGCTCACCGATATGACCAGCGGGGTGAAAGGCAAATACGACGCGCTTATAACGGAAGGTATAGTGCCGCAGGGTCGCTGGGGCATGCCCGAAGATGTCGGGAAGGCCGTCCGGGCCTTGCTGGAGGGCGCCTTCGCGTTCTCGTCGGGAGGCATATTCGACGTGGACGGCGGATTCCACATCTCGAGGCTATGAACACGCCGTTACGCAGGGAGTTGCCATGATCGACACGGGGAAAACACCGGAGACCGCCGGGTTGTCGGCGGCTTGCGGAAGGGGATGGAAGAGCGCGGACGCGAAGATACGACGTCTCGCGGGACGCTGGGAGCCAGGTTCCGGCGCGCCGGTGTTCACAGTGGAAGGCAACTACACGGCGAGGGGATGGACCGAGTGGACCCAAGGGTTCCAGTTCGGCGGCCCCCTCCTCGTCTACGAGGCGACGAAGGATTCCTGGCTGCTCGACTACGGCCGCTCGGCGACGCTGAAGTACATGGCCCCCCACATCACCCACACGGGCGTGCACGACCACGGCTTCAACAACGTGAGCACGTACGGCACCCTCCAGAGGCTGATGCACGAGGGCTCTATCCCGGTCGACCCCTGGGAAGCCCGCTACTACACCCTGGCGCTCAAGGCCTCGGGCGCCGTACAGGCATCCCGCTGGACTCCGCTGCCCGACGGGCTTGGCTTCATACAATCCTTCAACGGCCCGCACAGCCTCTTCGCCGACACCATACGCTCGCTGCGGAGCCTCGCGATAGCACACAAGCTCGGCCACGCGCTCATGGGGGAGCAGGACAGCCGTACGAGCCTTCTTGGCCGTCTCCTCGCCCACGCCGAGACGACCGCGCGCTACAACGTGTACTTCGGGACGGGACGCGACCGCTGGGACATCCGGGGCCGCGTCGCCCACGAGTCGGTCTTCAACACGGTCAACGGCAGCTACCGATGCCCGTCGAGCCAGCAAGGCTACTCGCCCTTCACCACGTGGACGCGCGGCCTCGCCTGGGTGATGCTCGGCTTCGCCGAGCAGCTCGAGTTCGCGGCGGGACTGGGGGACGCCGAGGTGAAGGCCTGCGGCCTGCCGTACTTCCCCGACGCGGATGCTGTGCGCAGGCGCTTCACCGAGGTAGCCCGCGCGGTCTGCGACTTCTACATCCAGAGCAGTCCGCCCGACGGCGTACCCTACTGGGACACCGGCGGTCCCAGGCTCAAGGACATCAAGGACGCCA
>CAZKJA010000198.1:5193-7177 GCA_964552925.1 uncultured Treponemataceae bacterium | reverse complement strand
ATTATGTTAATCTATGTATGAGCTTTCCAAGGGATATTTCTGGCAAATGGATCGGTGAAAATATCCTTCATGATCCAATGACAGATACTCAGAAGAAATCACCATCAAAATTCACGGTTAGTCCAATCCTCAAGGAAATGTTCATTGAATTGCTTTATGAGTGGGAATATGAAGGTGAGAAACAAGAGGGAATAATAACAATTGGATACAGGAAAAATAAGGATGAATATTTCGCTACATGGATCGACACCTGGCATATGAGTTCTGATTTCATGCTTCTAACGGGAACGTGTAAGGACAATGAAGTAAAATTGTTCGGTGAATATGAGGTTGAAGGATACCCGAATTGGGGTTGGAAAATATCCATCATGCCAGAGGGAAAAAATATGAAGATTGCAATGCTCAATATATCTCCTGACAAAGTGGAATACCCTGCGGTTGATATTTCACTTTCCCTGGAATAAGGTTAACCATTCAGATTCGTTTACCTGCATTATAGAAAGCATCGAATAACCAGGCGTGTTGCGGATTGCGGGGGGCTACTGATCGTTGCAAGTCAGAACTCCGCGGTTCGCACGAGGTAACTGACCCAGGGAAGGAGGTTTTCAATGACCTTATCCGAAGTCCTGGTTCTGCTCGATTCCGAACGCGACGAGCGGGGTATGAGAAACTGGGAGAAACTTGGTCCAAGCACCGCGGGTTTGAGGAGTTACGGAATTGGGCTCACACGGTTACGCAAGCTGGCCAGACAGATTGGGCGTAACCGGGAACTCTCCCAATCGCTCTGGAAGACTGACGTCTATGAAGCCCGAGTGCTTGCCCTTCTCATCGACGATCCCGCTCAAATCACCCGAGACCAGGCCGAGAAGCAGGTCGAGGAGTTGGCCGGCGGCATGTTGGCACACGTGTTTGCTTCCTGCGACGCAACCCTCGCGAAGACACCATTCGTAGTCGAGCTTGCCGACCAGTGGGTCAGGAGTGATGACCCTGTACGCCGCGACTGTGGTTATGGGCTGCTCTATGAGGTATCGAAGTTTTCCGGCAAGAAAGCACCCTCCGAAGAGTACTTCCTTGCCCATGTCAAGCGCATCGCAGACACGATAGGGACAGAGCCGGAAAGGGTTCGCGTGTCTATGGGGGCTGCGCTGATGGGAATTGGAAAGCGCAGCCCCGTGTTGAATTCGACGGCTCTGAAGGTAGCGCGGGCCGTGGGACCGATAGAGTTCACCTCCGCCAGTGGCGAGTGCGAGCCCTTCGACGTTGCAAAGCACCTGACCACCAACTGGCTGAAAGAGAAGTTGGGGGTATAGGTGTGGCCGGAATGGCCTCGTCTATTAATCCAGGAATATATCTGCATTCCCCTGCCGGAAAATTACCATCGGCCTTGACAGTTCCTTTTTTTTATTGGAGGACAAGGTGCATCCAGAGATCAAGGAATATATTGCACGGCAGGAATCAGGACATAGAGAGGTATGTAGTTCCCTTGCCCAGGAAATAGATAATTTTCTTGATAATGCAGAAAGCAAGATATGGCATGCACATCCAGTCTGGTTTTTGGATGGCAATCCAATCGTGGGATCCAGCAAGGAAAAGCCTGGTATTCGGCTGATGTTCTGGAGCGGTGCAGACTTTGAAGAAGAAGGATTGAACATACGTGGAAAGAAATTCAAAGACGCCTCTGTTTTCTATAATGTTGTTTCCAAAATAAGGAATTCCGATTTGCACCGGTGGCTTGAAAAGTCGCAGGTAATTCAATGGGATTACAAAAACATTGTAAAAAAAGGGGCTGCTTGACAGAATTATGTAGTTTGCATGCTTCCTGGCCTTGGTTAGTACCTGTGGCTTGAAAGTGGAGGTGAAACGCATGAGAAAACTGGTTGTTGGTACTTTTACGACCCTGGATGGGGTGATGCAGGCGCCTGGCGGTCCAGATGAGGACCGTGACGGCGACAATGAGCGAAAAATTCAGCGCCGCAACGCCGGC
>CAZKJA010000198.1:0-5183 GCA_964552925.1 uncultured Treponemataceae bacterium | reverse complement strand
GGTGCCTTATTTTGATGACAAGTTACTTGAAAACATGACCGAGTGGTCCAAGTGTGCAGGCGCCTTTCTGCTTGGCCGCAGGACCTATGAAATCTTTGCCGGTTCCTGGCCAAAGTCCACCGATCCGGGTGACGAGATTGCCTTGGCGCTCAATACCCTGCCGAAGTTCGTTTCGTCAAGGACTCTTGATGTCCTTTCCTGGAACAACTCGCATCTACTCAAAGGCGATATTGCGGAAGAGGTCAAAAAGCTGAAGGCACAGGATGGTGGCGAAATTCAGGTCCACGGCAGCGGCAACCTTGTTCAGACCCTCCTCCGGCATAATCTGGTCGATACCCTGCGTATCTGGCAGTTCCCCGTGGTTCTTGGTAGCGGCAAGCGCCTGTTTGGTGAAGGCGCAATTCCGCGCAGTTTCCGTCTTGTCAACACTCAGCAGAACACTGCCGGCGCAGTTCTGCAGGTCTACGAGTGTGCTGGCGGTTTGAAGTATGGAGAAGTTGAAGTAGGCCAGGAAACCGTGGTTTTTGATCAAGGCGCTTAGATTGGCTCGGATGCCTATGATTCCAGGATCGTTGCTTTGCACTACAGACAAGCATAGATCAGGAGAAAAACTGTGCAAACCTATGGAGGTGAATATGCCTGGTAAAGCAGACATGATGGAAGTATTCAATGTAAATCATCCAGGGAAATCATCATTTGTTCAGAAAGATAAATATGAAGAAGTAAAACGGGTTTTGAAAGACCTCATGCCTGATTCAAGCCTTGGTCTGACTCAGGATGAAATGGCTGTATTGGTAATCGAGCATGTCTCCGGGACTGTATTTGAGGATAGGACCAAAGCAGGCTGGTAGATGAAAACTGTACAACTGGATCTTGAAGCACGAGAAGTCATGATCCGGGAGAAAACCAGGCCCCTACGATGGCATTATGACACCAAGAAAAAAGAGCGGGTACCAGAAACTGAATCAAATGCTTGAAGAATTATGGAATGGAAATATTCATATTGATCTGGAATACCCTGGATTCTGGACCGATTCGACGAGAATGCTTTCTGCTGCCGCCTTTCCAAGTACCACGGTAGGAAGATCCCGGGGGCGGATGGTAAAGGCACCAGAAACATTGCCGCCATCCATGACAACCACCAACTCTCCGGGGCCTATGCCCTTGGATTCCAGAAACCTGAGGAAATCCGGGCTTTGGTCCAGGATGCGCACGACGCGGAATGGTTTGTCGTGCTGCGCTTCTGCCAGGCATAAATAAGAAGTACGGTCGATGCGTCCCGCCGCGGACGGGATAGGGTCGCCGTGGGGATCCGTCTCCGGATGCCCAAGCAGAGCGTCCATCTTGTCCAGCACCCGCTCCGAGATGACGTGCTCGAGCAGATGGGCCTCCTCATGCACCTCCGACCAATCCAGCCCCAGGATTTTTACCAGGAAGGATTCTACCAGGCGGTGACAGCGCAGTACCTTGAGGGCTTCGCGTTCGCCGTTTACGGTCAGGCGGCTGCCTATTCTTTTGACGTAGTCTACATAGCCTGCTTCCGCCAAGCCCTGGATCATGACCGTTGCCGTCCCTGCCGTTACGCCCATGGCAAGCGCAAGGGCGTTCATTGGAACATAGTGGGCTTCCTGGGCCTGCTGCAGGAGAAAAAGTTCCCTCAGGTAATCCTCAACTGTTTTGCTCGGCATTCATGATCCTCCGAAGTTGTTTCTTTGACTAATATATATTATATTTTTGGTTAATCAAAGTGAGGTGAGAAGAGTGAACGGAACAAAGAAAGTGGCCGCTTGCTTTACGGCTGTCTGGTCTTTAATCATTCTTGTTTCCTGCGGGCTTGAACCAGGGCAGGAACATACCGAATCAGGTATGCAGCAGACTATGAGCCACACCGCTTCAGTCGCAGGTACCGCGGACATGGTTTTCATGCCCGGGTTCCGTGGCGAGGTTGATACTGCGGCGAATGGTTTTGATCCTATGTCCATCCTTACCGATTTCGACTACGGAAGGGCAAGCACCCTTCCGGACGGCAGGACCCTGCGCGAATACGAGCTCAGGGCTGAAATCAAGCAGCTTGAAGTAGCGCCGGGCATCATGTACGAGGCCTGGACCTATAATGGCCGCGTCCCTGCCCCGACCCTCAGGGCGAACGAAGGGGACCGGCTTCTCATACGCTTCGTCAACGCATCGCCCCATCCCCACACTGTGCACTTCCATACCATACATCCGGCAGGCATGGACGGAGTCTTTGAAACTGTTCCTCCCGGAGGGTCCTTTACCTACGAATTCGACGCGATCCCCTTCGGCGTCCATCCCTACCATTGCCACGTCATGCCCCTGGCCAGCCATATCAGCCGCGGCCTCTATGGCGCTATAATCATAGACCCAAAACAAGGTAGGCCGAAGGCCGATCACGAATTCATCATGGTGATGTCCGGCCTGGATCTGGATTTTGACGAGGCCAACGACCTGTACGCTGTCAATTTCATTCCATTCTATTACGACAGGCATCCCATCAAGATAAAGACGAACGCTCTTGTACGCATATACCTGGTGAACATGCTCGAGTTTGACCAAAGCAACTCCTTCCATCTGCACGCAAACTTCTTCAATTATTATCCAACGGGAACCTTCCTGGTTCCCAGTGAATACACCGACACGATAGCGCAGATGCAGGCTCAGCGTGGAATTCTGGAGTTTACGTACACCTATCCTGGACTCTACATGTTCCACGCCCATAAAACCGAATTCGCGGAACTCGGTTGGACAGGACTCTTCGAGGTGGAGGAATGATCATGCAGACTGATGGAATCAAGCCGGTTGAAACGGCTGGACGTCTCAGAACCCTTGCGTATTTCCTGTTTCCCGTGGTTCTGCTAGCCGCGGTCATCGCGCTGTTCCTTGCGACGGATGGAGCCGGACTCAATGTGGAGCCGGCGGCTCCCATAGAAAACATGGTCTTTGAGCGGATTGTCCTTAAAAACGGCGCCATCGAACTTCATATCCGGAATACCAGTCCCGAAACCATCGAGATAGCCCAGGCAGCGGTCAAGGATATGATCGTTGGCTTTTCCGCTTTCCCGGATCGCAGGGTGCCCAGGCTGGGCAAGGCCGTCGTGACCATTCCTTATCCCTGGGTTTATGCGGAAGCCTACGAAGTCCGCCTTGTCACATCCAATGCCGTTGTCTTTGCAACCGCGATCGAGGCCGCCGCGGAGACACGGACCTTCGGCGGAGCCGGATTCCTTGGTTTTACCCTGATTGGCATCTATGTCGGGGTCATTCCCGTCTTCCTTGGCATGCTCTGGTTCCCGGCCCTCCGGAAACTCGGCCGACGGGCCTTCATCTGGCTGATGGCGCTTACTGTAGGGCTCCTGCTTTTCCTGGGCATCGACGCTGTCAATGAGGCTCTTGAAGTTGCCCGGGAATTGGGTAGCCCCTTCCAGGGAGTCGGTCTGGTCGGCATCGGCATAGTCGGCACCGCTCTTCTCCTTGACGCGCTCGGCAAGGGGCAATCCGGCGAAACCGGCAACGAAGAGGGCAAACGTCGCCGCATTGCGGTCATGATCGCCCTCGGGATAGGCCTGCACAACCTGGGAGAAGGTTTGGCCATCGGATCAGCCTACAGCGTCGGGGAAGCGGCCCTCGGGACTTTCTTTGTCATCGGCTTCATTCTGCAGAACCTCACGGAGGGCCTCGGTATAATCGCACCCATCGTCAAACAGCGTCCTACGTTACGCTTCCTCGCCAGCGTTGGCGCTCTGGGGGGCACACCGGCGATCGCCGGTGCGTGGATCGGTGGTTTCGCAAGTACTCCCATCCTTTCAACCCTCTTTCTGGCCATCGGCGCAGGCGCGGTTTTTGAAGTAGCCTACGAAATAGGAAAGCTCATTAAAAAGGAAGACGGAAAAGAACCTATGCCCCTCACAATCTGGAGCGGCGTGATGGCAGGCATGCTGCTTATGTACCTGACCGGGCTCTTGATCAAGTGACCGAAAGGGACTGATACCTAGCCACCTGGAACCTAATTATTAAGATTGGACTGGTACACTGTGGAAATGGTCTCTGTCGGTCATCCCCAGAGGTGCCCGACAGGACTGAAGGTCACTGCCATTTCTGCGGTGATGGACTCGTCTTTGAAAAGTATGGGGTGAATGACATCAATAACCTCGATGGAGCATGGGAAGCCGACCATGTGATCCAAAGAGGCAAGGGTATTGTCATTGCCGATGAAAAATTGCCGGAATTCGCCGACGAGAACTTGCCGGTTTTTGTCCAGGAATAAGGGGCTTAACCTCTGGTAGGATGATGGTGATGAAACACACCAACCACCAGAGAAAGCCCCATGGACAAGGAGCACTGTATGCTCGAAGCACGAATTCTACAAGGTCAAGGCAAGACGCAAACCGAGATCGCCGGAATCCTCGGAGTCTGCGAACGGACGGTCAGGAACCATTTGAAAGGCATGCCCACCTCACAGCGGATATTTCGGGCGTTTGACCTGTTGACCTCATTATTCCCATCTTGTCTGTAACTGGATTACGATACTGGACATAATAGACAGACTTGCCGCTCTTTTTACCTCGGATATGAAGGCTGTATTCTTTGTTTATCTTGGTTCGACCCATAATTCTTAAAATAATTCATTCTTCATACAAATACTACATACAATCAACTACAATAAAAATAACTCCTTACATAGTAAGGAGTTAAGATGGAGGTGGCGGGAGTCGGCTTCCAGTCGCGCACGTCCTGTGCGCTCCTTCCAGCCCGCCTTCGTGCCCTGTCGCGCCCATCCATGGGCGCTTTTCGCGCCTATGCGGTGCGCGGGCAAAGAAAGGGGATACCCCCTCGAACGACGGAATACCGCCGTTCTCACCCCTACGGTCGTTTTAGGCCGGGGATACCCCGGACCCTACGACGCTCAACGTTTCGCGTCGTATGCACTGCTCGAACCGTATGGTTCGACTCCCGCAGCATAAACAAAACGGCGACCGATCAGGGTGATCAGTCGCCGTTTTATTGGAGGTGGCGGGAGTCGCCCCTACGCTACGGCGCCATCCTGGCGCCTTGCTCCGGGCCGGGGTGCTCGCTTCCGCGGCCATCCATGGCCGCTCATCCTCGCTATCGCTCGGCGCTCGCACCCGTTCGACTCCCGCCACCTCCCTATCAAATCAAAAAGCCCC
>CAZKJA010000197.1:0-7191 GCA_964552925.1 uncultured Treponemataceae bacterium | reverse complement strand
CGAATTTCTTCCAGCGCACGTTCTTCGTCATGTTGCCGATGATCGGGCGGGTAATAGAATACTCCTTCATCTATTCAGTCGCCTGGACCTTCACCGGCCTCTTCCCCTTCATCTATTCGATAACCAACGGCGGTCCCGGCTACGATACGACGACCCTGGATTTCCTGGTGTACGAGAAAGCGTTCCGGGAAGACTCTGCGCTCGGGGAGGCATGCGCGCTCGCCGTCATACTCCTTGCCATCGTAAGCGTGCTGACGCTGGTTCAACGAAAAATATCCGAACGCGCGAACGACTGGAGCGAATGAGGAAAATGCAAAGAATCAAGGCTCCACGCATAGGCTCGATCCTCATTTTTTTTGTATTCCTTTTACTGAGCCTCAGTTTTCTCTTCCCCTTCTATTATATGTTCATCAACGCGTTCAAGTCGACGCCGGAATATTTTAAAAGTACATTCAAGCTTCCCGCGCATTTTGACTGGATAAATTTTTCCACCATGATCAGCCAATTCAGGATCCATATCAATATGCTCAATTCCATTTTCATCTCGGCTTCGACGGTCCTGCTCGCTACGCTCCTCGGTCTTCCCGCCGCCTACGTATTCGCGAAGAGGCCTTTCAAAGGAAGCGGCGTCGTGTACTTGATAATAATCTTCAGCATGTTCATGCCCAGCCAGGTTACCCTCATACCTCTCTACTTCCTGTATTCCAAGTTGAATATGATCAATACTCCTTACGCTGTCATAATTTGCTTTCTAGCGGCAAGTATGCCTTCCACCATCATGCTGCTCACCGCCTACTTCAAGGGTATTCCCAACGAGCTGTGCGAGGCGGCGATAATAGACGGTTGCGGATTTTTCGGCATCATCCGCTTCGTCATCTTCCCGATGGGCAAGCCGGCGCTGGCGGTGAACGCGACATTTGTATTCCTCAGGAGCTGGAATGATTTTCTGACGCCCCTCGTGCTGCTCACCAAGAAAGAGACGCAGACCGTAGTCGTGGCGTTGAGCGCCCTCGTTAGCCGCTACCATAGCGACCCGCCATACCAGATGGCTGGATTGGCCATAGCCACGATACCGGCGATACTTATGTATCTTTTCTTCCAGAAGTATCTGGTCGAGGGCGTAAACGCCGGTTCCGGCAAATAGCGTATTCACTAAATTACCGGAAAGCGATACTTTCCTTGTGGTTTTATATAGGAGGAAGCGATGGGGAAGGTTTCTTCGAGGGAAGATGAATTTCTGGAAGTCTTGAAGAAACGGCAGAAGCTGTCAATGTCGGAAATAGTCGCCTACTTCGGCATTTCCGATTCGACGGCCAGACGGCTATGCGTGAGCCTCGAGAAGAAAGGAAAGATCATTCGCGGTTTCGGGGGCATTCATTGCGCTCCCGACTCGACGGCCACAAGAGTCGAATACCAGTATGATGTCCTGGAAAGCGAAAACGCCTTCGAAAAGAGCCAAATCGGAGCCTACGCGAGCGGGCTCGTGGAGGATGACGATATAATTTTCATTTCTGGCGGGACGACCATGGCCCAGTTCTCAAGGCACCTCGCCGATCGAATCAAGCAAGGGGCTATCAACAAGGTTCTCATTACCACCAACTCCGTCATCAACGCCGAGGTATTGGCTCCCTTCACCAAGGTCGTGCTCATAGGCGGCGAGTACCGTTCCCATAGGAGGGACGTAGCGGGATTCCTGAGTGAAAGGATGATCACGGGAATACATTTCAACAAATGCTTCCTGGGAGTGGACGCGATCGATGTCAATGCGGGCCTGATGGTATTCGATGTGGAGACCGGCAACCTTGATGAACTGGTGAGCGCCCGCTCCGACACGAAGTACATACTCGCGGACTCGCAGAAGTTTAAAAAGAAGTCATTCATTACCTATTCAAACATCACGCCTACGCACGTCATCATCACCGACAGGAAGCTGGATCCCGAGATCGTGAAGCAGGCAAGTATCAATCAAAGCCAAATCATCATAGTATAGGAAATATCGATGATGTACGCTTGGTGATCCGCCTGCGGACTTGTTATCCTGCTCGCTCGAGAAGTGATGGATAGTTCCTCGAACCTTGTTGCCGGAAATAAAAACCACCATCAGCGGTAGTCGTACTAAGGGTTGCCCTACTTGGGGTAGTACCCTTTGCGGCCAGCCACAAGGTTCGAGGAACTAAAAAAACCGTACCAGGCGACCCGGCGCAAGTTCCTGGAACCTAAGCGATAGGCAGGAAAGCCCGCCGTCGATCTTCCGGTACTCGCTCATGTCCTGCTCGATTGTCGCCATGCCGACAGCTTGTACGGCCGCGAGAGCCTTCGGGTAGCCGGCCGGCACTATGACGTAGCCGTTGACTCGCAGGCAGTTGGCCGCGTAGCTTTCTTCCGGAGCTATGTCTATCCTCTTGAAGGAGGCGAATTCAGGGTAGGAGGCGAAGGTTCGGTCGACGAGCAGCACGCCTTCCTCCATGTACGAGGTTCCGGTTTTAAGGTGCAAGGTAGGAGGCATCCGCACGCCGGAGATCTCGCCGCGCCTGCTCCAGGCACCGGGCCGCGTGACGAGCGCGAAGCTTTTGGTGCATACGGCGACATCCTCGACAAAGCACGAATCGGGAAACTTCTCGATCGCGGGCAGCACCTGTATCGAAAGACCGCAACGCTCGAGAGCCTTTATGTACGCGTCGTGCTGGCGCAGGGCCAAATCGTAGTCGGGTTTTCCCAATTCCGGATGAGCGGTGATACCGTCGACGAGCGATCGGGCCGGCCTGCGTACAATAGCCTTGGTGAACATTTCCTAGTTCATCGAAGCTTGCATCTCGGCGTCCACCGCCACCGCATCTGGTATGCTTGGACATGAACCACCTCTTTAGGCGGTATCGAAAATGTACAGATGCAAGCTTCGATGAACTAATTGAACATTTGGTTTTGCATTGTGGATGTCTCCAGCCAAATATCGTACCAAGGCGGGCAGGGGCGGTCAATCGCGAAAAAGGCGGCCGGAAGCACTCCTGCCAGTCGGGACGCGTGTACCGTTTGACGCCTCTCGCTATATCGAATAGAGTCTCTCGCGGAGGAATGTGCCATGTTCGTGATCGTCGTTGATATCATAGTCAAGCAAGGGTACGCGGAAAAGTTCCGTGATGCCATCACTCTCCAGGGAAAAGCCTCGATGGAGACCGAGGATGGTTGTATGCGCTTCGACATACTGCAGACCCCGGGCGAGCCCGAGCACTTCACGCTCTACGAAGGCTATGTCAATGAGGACGCCTTCAACGACGAGCACCGCAACACGCCGCACTATGCGCGGTACGCGGAGACCACGGCAAGCTGGGTGGAGAGCAAGAGCCGTCGGGCCTTGAAGAGGATATGGCCGGAGGACTGAAGCGGCGCAGGCATGCGCTCCGGTTCGTCATGGCCGTCCCCGCACGCGGCCGGCTCCAACGGAGTGTCCTTCAATTACGGATGGTTTTCCTCGGCGCCATGGCTTTGATGGTCCTTTGCAATCCATAGGCAAACAGCAGCGCCCCGACAACGACGTTCATCCACCCGACAACCACCTCGGGGATGCCCGATTTGATGACTGACAATATGAACATCGTCGAAGACAGGAAAATGAACGTGGATGCGCCGGAACCAAGGCCAAAAACCATGATCTGCTTCTTGCCGTAACCGTTCTCCATCGCCTTGGTGGTGAATACGCTGCTCCAAAATACTATGGTCAAAGGACTCGACAGCGTGAGTACGAAGGCATTCACAAAGCTCCCAAGCGCGGTGATCCCAGAAGCGTACGAACCACTGGCCGCTGTTTTGGCGGCAAAGGCACTGCCCAGGATCGAGACTCCGAAGATCATCAAGGCTACTGATCCTATCAATCCGGTAATTTTCCTTGCTTTATCCTTTTCCAGGAGCCTGCCCAGTCCAAGGATTGATAATGCGATATATAAATAATCGACGAGGGTCACCGCGAGGATCGCGAAGACCGCGTTCGAATAATTGCTTTCCAACGTTATTCTGAGGATGAAGAAAAACACGGGCCCGATAGCCAATTGAAGAAACATGCCCGTCAGCAATCCATTGATAAATACCTTCATGTGCGGCGATGCCCCCTGCATGTTCTTGGAACAATGAATGATCGTCGATTCCATTGTCAATCGCTTGGACGTGGGAACCGTTTCCTGACAGGCTGCGATCTGCGCAGCCACCTGTCATCCTGCACACGTTTTGGGTACTATCCTCGCCGGCAACCGGCTGGATCTTCCGTTTTGATGAATCCAACGTCTACTCGAGGGGAAGCCTGTTCTTGGTGAGCAGTACCATCCCCTTTCTGTATCTGGCTTTGACGCTCGTGATGGCTCTCATCCAATGGCCTCGAATTTCCCCGCGGAGCCGTTTTGCGTTGCTGTTCTTCGCCGTTCCGCCGACCGTGGGCGGGGTGGTACAGGGTTTTTTCTATGGAGTCAACCTGCTCTGGCCAGGTGTGACGCTATCGATTTTGATGGTCTACCTCAGCATCGAAAGCGGGATACTGATCACCGACTATCTGACGGGCCTCTACAACCGGAGAAATTTCGACCGATACCTCGCACGCAAGATCAAGTCATTTACCGCGGACAGGATTTTCGTCCTCGTCATGCTCGACCTCGACGGGTTCAAGAAGATCAATGACCGCTTCGGGCATGCCCAAGGCGACGAGGCGCTTTCCGAGGCAGCCAACGTCCTGCGCAGGTGCCTGCACGCTAACGACTTCATAGCGCGTTACACGGGTGACGAGTTCGTCGTCATAGCGGATATCCACAACATGGAAGACGCCGCGACGTTGTGCACGAGGATTGAGGAATCGTTCGAATCGTTCAACCGCGAATCAGGTAAACCATGGAAGCTGTGGGCGAGTATTGGCGCCGCCATCTGCGCTCCGGGATGCGAAAGAAGCGCGGGAAAGCTGATAGCGGAAGCCGACGCGAACATATACGAGGTCAAGGCCGCAGCAAAAACCAGCTGAAAACCATGCCTGAATCCGGGCTTGTGCTTACAAAATTCTCTTGAACGCTTTCACCGGGGTCTCCCCTTCGTGGGCTAGCATTTCGTCGACTATCGTTTGTGCGGCGTGTGGAAATGACAATGCTAGCGCGTTGGCGCTCATCCGTTTCAAGCGCTCGGGGTCGGATAGTATCTGGTCAACCTTGAAGCCGATCGTGATGGCGTTGTTGGGCATGACGCCTGCTCCATTCTCGAGGATGTGGTACGTGTTGTATACCTCCTGACCCGGAATGGGATCCCATATGACCATCGGTACCCCGCAAACCAGGCACTCGCTAGTCGACAGGCCGCCTGGCTTGCCGATGAAGACGTCAGCCATCTTCAGGTAGTCATGCATCGCGTCGGTGAAACCGACTATCGAGTAACTGTTATGCACAGCACCCTGCTGGCCTGCTATGAAGGCTTCGAGCTCCACCTTGAGTTTCTCGTTTTTTCCGCAAATCACGACCATTTGGCATTGTGATTTTATTTTTTCCAGAATTTTGATGATATCCCCGGCGGTCATCACGCCGAACGCGCCTGCCGAGAGGAGGACCAGCGGCCGGCTGGAATTGATACCATACTTTGTCCTGAGGGCTTGCTTCGACGTTTTTGCGGAAAAAGCTTCCAATACCGGTATCCCTGATACGACTATTCTGTCGGCTGGGAGCCCAAGCATGGAAAGGTGCGTCTTGCTTTCCTCCTTGGGCACGAAATACCGCGTAAAGATATCGGTGAGCCAGAGGGCGTGTACATAGAAATCGGTCACCACTATCCCCAGATTCATCTGGAGCTTGTCCTGGAGTATCAGGTTGGAAATGATGTCCGCCGGCATCGCGTGCGTACAGATACAGATATCCGGATTGTACTCCTTCAATTTGCGCACGAGCGGCTGGGAATTGAGCCTCTGCATGATCGAGACCGCCATCGGAGTCTGCCATGGCTTGTCTGTAGCCTCGAATGCCATGGCCCAAAGATCGGGCGCAGTCTTCACGGCCTCAAGGTACCCCTTGGAGTAGATGCGCTGGAATACATGGTTGGTGTACTCGAGAGTGTCGATGTGGAGAACGTCGGAAACCCGTTCGTCCTTGCGGCAGGCTTCTTCTATGGCCTGCGCTGCGCGGATGTGACCGCTGCCGGTGCTTGCTGAAAGTACGAGTATTTTTTTCTGCATCGAATGCCTCTCAAGGCTAGAAGATAAATAAGGCACGTTCCGAAGTCCAGAGTCTGTATTACTGCTGGGAGACCCTTGACCATTTACTATCCAAGCGGAGCATTACAGTGTCTATTTTTGCAAGCTGAACGGTACGTAGGCGCGTTTACCCGGTATTCTGCTATGGGCCAGGTCTCGAATCTACATGTTGCTTTAGACCTGTTATCGTATCCTGCAGGGTCCCCATCGGGCAGAAAGCGCACCACGACCTCGGCTTGAAGGTGATTCCTGCACCAACGCTTACACCTACCGCGATCAGGTATATGGACCAGAACACCCTTCCGACCATGGATATTCCGCCGCCGCCGTAGCGCGCGAGCAGGTTGACCATACAGAAAAGCATGAATCCGCACAGTATCCGCCTCATGCCCGGTTCGATCAGGAAGGCGGGTAGCTTGCCTTTTGTGGATAACGGAGTGGCGACGGCGGACAGCGCGCGGCCGTTGGGGCACACGCTCGAGCAGAAGAGCCTCCTGCCGCGGAAATTGAGCGCCAGCGCCAGCAGCATCAAGCCCGGCACGGTCAAACCTATTACCGGGTAGAAGTACCCACCCACGCCGACAGCTACGATGAACACTACCGAAAGGTACCTGTACGGTCCCTTGTAGAAAGCCCTGAATGAAAATGCCATCCACTATATATAGAAAAATACATGAAATAAGGCAAGGGCTTCTCAGTCGGTCATTGCTCCGTGCACGAGCGGGCCCATGCTACCGCTCTTTCGGCTTCTCCGGGTTTCATCGGTCCTTCAGTCCCATGGACAAGGAAGCCGCCCTGCGTCGTGACAATGGTTGCGCCCTTGCCTCTGAGTTTTCTCTCCATCTGGGGAGCGGCGTAGCCGAACAATCTCACCATGAATTCCAGAAATCTGGACTTCACCTCGTCGAGGTCTGCCCGGGTGTCGAAAGCGGCCGCATTTACGCCGGCGAGCGATCCGGCAGGCAGTTTCGAAAGAAATGCGTTCA
>CAZKJA010000196.1:0-7258 GCA_964552925.1 uncultured Treponemataceae bacterium | reverse complement strand
TGGCATTCCGGGCGGGCTCGTGCGGCTGGATCCGGGTCTCCCGACGATCATAGTGCCCGACCTGCACGCCCGTACCGGTTTTTTCCTTAGCCTCATGGAAAGCCCCCTGCCCGGCGGGGGAACCGTGCGCGACGCGCTCGTGGCCGGCCAGCTCCAGGTCCTCTGCCTGGGCGACGGTTTCCACGCTGAAGCCCGCGCCGTCGAGCGCTGGAAGGCGGCGCTGCTCGAGTACGAGGGCGGGTACCGCAAGCACGCAGCGATGGACGAGGAGATGACGGAGAGCATGGCGCTTATGGAAATGGTGATGCTGGCAAAGCTGTCGTTCCCCAGGCACTTCCACTTCCTGAAGGGAAACCACGAAAACGTGCTCAACGAAGAGGGGAACGGCAACCATCCGTTCCGCAAGTTCGCGCTCGAAGGCGACATGGTCCTGGTCTGGATCAAGAAATTCTACGGCGACGATTTTTTGAACCGCTACGCGGCCTTCGAGCGCGGCCTGCCCCTGTTCGCCGTCGGCGGCAGGTTCCTGGCGTCACACGCGGAACCCGGACGGCCTTTTTCCGAGGACGAGATCGTGGACGCCCGCTACCTGCCGGAAGTCGTGGCAGGACTCACCTGGACCGACAATGACGCGGCCGAGCCCGGATCGGTGCTTTCCCTGCTCGGATACTACCTGCCCGGCGTGGAGCGTCCGCGTTTTTTCACCGGGCACCGGGTCGTTCCGAACCTCTACCGCGAACGCTCGGGCGGGTACCACCTGCAGATACACAACCCCAGGAAATACGTCGTAGCCTGGGTGATGCCCGACCGCGACGTGGAACCGTCGCTTGATATCGGAGAAATACGCGATATCAGCCGCCGCGTGGCCGGCCGCTGATCCGAGGAGAAGAAAAATGGCAGAACTTCCAGAGTACATAGGAAAATACAGGATAGAATCCCTTGTCGCGCGCGGCGGTATGGGCGCCGTGCTCAAGGCGGTGCATCCTACCTTGAAGCGGCACGTGGTGCTCAAGAAGCTTACAATTCGCGGCAGTTCCGCGATCGCGGAGCGCTTCAAGCGAGAGGCGCGCATACTCATGGACTTCAAGCACGACAATATCGTACAGGTGTTCGACCATTTCAAGGAAGGCTCTTCATACTACATGGTGCTGGAGTACGTGGACGGCATGTCCCTCGATCAGCTCATAAAGAAGCAGCGCTCCCTGTCCAGCGAACTGTCGCTCACAATAGTGCTCCAGGTATGCAAGGCGCTCGCCTACGCGCATTCGATGGGCGTGATCCACCGCGATATCAAGCCCGGCAACATCCTCATTTCCAAGAAGGGCGATATAAAGCTCGCCGACTTCGGCATCGCGGCCTCCGACGACGATGACGACTCGGGCTTGACAAAGGAAGGCATGACCCTGGGAACTCCCTGTTACATGCCCCCGGAGCAGATAGAGAACTCGAAGAACGTCGACAAGCGCGCCGACATCTATTCCGTGGGAGTCATGCTGTACGAAATGGTGACGGGCAAGAAACCGTACCCAGGCAATTTCTCGGCCGAGACGCTCGTCATGATCCGCAAGGGCCGCTACCGCCGGCCAAGCAAGATAAACGGCCGCATCCACCCATTCGTAGACAGGCTTGTAAAGAAGCTTATGCAACCAGCGCCAGCCAGGCGTTTCCAGGACGTGGACTCTCTGGTCGTCGTCATAGAGAAGTATTTGAGGCGCTTCAAGAGCGAACCAATTGCGAGCGCTTTGGCCGCCCTTATGCACGGGTCGATCGCGGACGAGCCGCGATACCCCAGGGCGAGGCGGAAGCGCAATGTACTGCCGGTGCTGCTCATCCTCGTGGCCGGCCTTGCCGCAGGAGCCTGGTACGCCTGGCGCGAAGGCTACGCGTACCGCTGGATAATGCCGGATTCGTACGGCGAACTGCGCGTTGGTGTCCGGGTGCCCAAGTCCGGCAAGAACGTCGCCGAGCTGTTCGTGAAAGCCAGGCTGTTCATAGACGACGGCAAGGACATACCCGAGTCGAGCCTATCCCCGATCGCGCTCGTGTTGTCGCCGACAGGAGAGTCCGACCCCTACTACTCGCTCGAGTCGGAACGCGTGTTCCTGGCCCCAGGTTCGTACCGCCTCAAGCTCATCGTAGGCGGGACCGTCCGATGGGAATGCTTCCGGGTGCTGCCGTTCTCGGCGCCCGGCGGCGACGCCGGCCTCGTACTGCACCTTCGCACCGAAGAGGAAGGCAAGCGTCCGCTGTCCGTGACGGCGAACGCAAAAGACGCCGTCACCGGAATCGAACTGCCGGCTCGGCTAAAGGTAATGGTCAACGGATCATGGAAAACCCCGGAAGAGCTTCCAGATCAATGGCTGACCACAGCCGCCGTACGTCAGTTCCGCGTCGAGTCCGACGGGTACGAACCGCAGATATTCTCGCTCAAGGTAGCAGCGGACAATGACAAGCTCGTCCTGGCCGCCTCGCTCCAACCAATCGCCGCGATAAAATAAAAGGAGTCGATGATGACGCTTACGTTAAAACGCATTTTCCTGGCAGTATTCGGCCTGCTCGGGGCCCTCGCCCTCTGGCCGCTGCTCCTCGGCCTGCAATACTACCAGCAGGTGTTCCCGAGTTACCTGCTGTTCTCGCTGGCCCAGGGAATACTTCTCGGGCTGGTCTTCGGCGCGCTCTTCGGCTCGTTCGAAGGCATAGTCGTCTCGTCGCGCTCCAAGGCTTTCAAGGGACTGCTTTTCGGAGCCGCCTTCGGCTCCATCGCGGGAGCCTTGGGCGTGATGGCCGGGCAGCTGTTCCTGTTCGCCGCCGGCTCGCAACTGTGGCGGACGACGAGCGCGCGCAACGGCGTCGGCCTGGCCGTAGCCAGCGGCATCGCGTGGACAATAGTCGGGATATTCCTGGCGCTGACCGAGGGACTCCGCGCGCGTTCGCCGCGCAAGCTGCTCGTGGGATTGGCAGGGGGCACGCTCGGCGGACTGGCCGGCGGCGCCGCCCTCGCCGCGCTCTCGTACCTGTTCCCCGACGAGAGCCTGTCGCTCCTCGCGGGCCTGGCCCTCTTCGGCTTGTCGCTCAGCGTATTCTGGTCGCTGTTCGAGAACCGCTTCTCGTCGGGAACCTTGATGCTCCTGAACGGTCCGCTCAAGGGCAAGGAATACAGCATCCTCAGCCGCACAATGAAGATTGGCACGGCCCCGGATTGCGACATAGTCCTCAAGGGATACCCCGAGGTCGAGGCCCTGCACGCGACCGTGCGCCTCGCCAAGGGCAAGGTGATGCTGGAACAGGAGAAGGCCGGAGCGCGCCTTTTCATCAACGACGAGCCGCCCGCTGGCCGCTCGCTCAAGCCCGAGGACGTGGTGGCGGTGGGCAAGGCCAAGTTCATCTACGGGTACTTCGGATGAACGAGCGCGCGACAAGGAGTCATGCAATGAAATCATGCAAACTAGTGTTCGCCATCGCCCTGCTCGTCGCGACCGCCGCGGTCGCCGGTGCCCAGGGCATGTCGATAACGCAAATAGACACCGACAACCTCCTCGGGCTCCAAAAAACCAGACTCTACGTCTCGGCGCCCATTCTCGGCACCGTCCCCGGAACCGAGCCGCCGTTGTTCGAAGTATGGGAATCGGGCGACGGCAAGGATTGGCAAGCCCGCCCCGTCATCAAAGTATCGCTTGAACCGAACGCCGACGAGGGCATATCGTTCTTCCTCCTGCTGGACAATTCCGGCAGCATGTGGACCGGCATGGACGGCAAGGAAACGGCCGTCGCGTCAGAGCTGCGCGTCGAGCAGGCCAAAGCCGCCGCGCGCTCGTTCCTGTCCGCGCTGTCGCCCAAGGACCGCGTCGGGCTCGCCGTATTCAACACAAGGTACTGGGGCGCCGTCCCGCCCGGCAGCCAGAGCGTCGACGCGTCGCGTAGCCTCGACGAGATCAGCCGGCCCGTTTCCGAGGACGCCTTCACCGAGCTGTACCTGTCCATGGCCCGCGGTCTAGGCGAGTTCGCCGCCGAACCGGGGCGCCGCGTCCTCATAGTCCTGTCGGACGGCGAGGACTATCCCTACGCCCTTGTCACCGGCAAACCCAACCCCGAATCCGGCATCGCCGCCGCGACCCCCGCGGGCGTCATCGACCAGGCCGTGAGGGACGGCGTCACAGTGTACGCTGTCCGCTTCGGTTCCCAGCGCGACCCCCTGCTGGCGAATGTCGCCCGCGAATCGGGCGGCCGCGCCTTCGACGCCATGGATGGCGACGAACTCGCTACTGTCTACGAGACGATACGCCGGGACGTGCTCGCCGAAATTTCCGTGGACTACCGAGCCGGCATGGCCCGCGGCGAGAAGCGATGGGTCCGCGTCTCTGGCGGCACCACAGATGGACGCAAGCTTTCAGCTACACGCTATTATTTCGCCGGCACCGTCCTGGGCCAGAACGCCGACAAGCCGCGTGCGTGGTACCTGCTGTTCATCGGCGTGGCGGCACTGGCGTGGCTGGCGCTCGTACTCTTCAAGCTCGAACGCGAAACCGACCGCGCCGGCGTGCGCCTCCTGTACGGCCCCGGCGGCGGACAGTCCACGCGCTTCTTCGAACTTGCCGGACCTCAGACCGTCATAGGCGCTGCGCCCGACGCCGACATAAGCATCGCGGGCAACCCGTCGCTCAAGGCGTCGCACGCGACAATTCTCTTCGACGAGGCCAGGAACGTGTATACGGTAGTCTCCGACTCGCCGGTGACGGTCAACAACCACTCGGTGACAAGGAAGCGTCTCGAGTCGGGCGACGTTATAAACATGTCCGGTACGGTTGTAGTATTCGACGAGACGTTGGCAAAGAAAGCTAAGAATAAATAAGCGACGGACGCCCGCTACCCGGAGTCGTTACCGCTCCCGGATTCGCGCGAGCGATCGGGAGCGGGATGGGTTAGATTACATTGAAGGGATTCACAAGCTCGAGCTGTCCGAAAAACTGGCCGTGGTTCAGGTCCTCACTGAAGAGCTTCGTAGCGCCAGCCGCTTGGGCAGCGGCTATTATCGACGCGTCCCAGAAGGAAATATGACAGCTCTCCATTACCGTGATGGCCGAGATGAAGATTTGCCGACTGTTCTCGACAACCTGCCAGGCTAAATAATCCATGACGACACTCCGTGCGGCGTCAACGCTCATCAGCTTTTTTTCGATATTGACGAATAATTCCTGTAGGACTTGTACGCTTATGACAGGAAAAAGGTGACCTTCCCATGCTGAACGCACCAAGTCCCCAGCTGTTTCGTGCTTCGGGCCTGCATTGGTGTCAATTGCATAAAATAGAATATTGGTATCGAAGAAGATGTGTTCAGGCGCCATGAACGGCATCCCGGGACAGGGCTGAGCCGCCTAATTGTAAACCATTTTCCAAGACAGACAGCGCATGGATTCGCATTGATTCGTAGAATTTGCGGCTCTCTACCTGCTTGCTTATGGTATCAGCAACCCATTGTGACAGCGATGTTCCAGCTTCGATGGCTTCATACCGGCATAGCTTCAGGATCTCTTCATCGAGCCTGAGCGTAACATTTTTTGTCACGTTCACCTCCATATTGCACAGTAGCACTTTTATTGTGCAGAATCAAGGCAAATATCGGCTATCCGCGCTTCTCCCCCATAATCAGTGCGATATTATCCCTTGACGCCGAGCAAACTCTCCGCCAGCTCCAGCGCGTCTACGGGCCAGAAGCACTCGGGGCGCGGGTGGCGCACGCGACGGTCACCCTCCCACGGCCTGCACGAAAGCACGGCCTTCCGCCATTGACCGGGGACCGCCTCGAGCCCGTATACGGCACCGAGGAGGGCTCCGGCTATCGCTGCGTTGGTATCGGTGTCGCCGCCGCGCATCACGGTGTCGACGACGCCCTCCTCGAAGCCAGACGCGTGCGTCAGCTGGTACAATGCGTTCTGGAAGGCTATCAGCACCCAGCCCTGCTTGTGCATGAAGTCGGCCGGCGCTTCCGTTCCCGCGAGCCCCACTATGCGCGTCACATCGTCGTCGACGGCGCGTTCCGCGGCCCAGGCCTGGATGTTGGCGTACAGTTCCGCCGGCGCGCAGAGCCCGCGGACGGCCGTCGCGACTGCCATCGCGTACAACGCGTTTACCTGCCGGCATACTTGATTCGGGTGCGTGAGCGCCGCGTCGTCCTCCGCCCAGGCGGCGACCGTCTCGAGGGGGAGCATCGCGCCGGCTATGCCGATCGGGCTGACGCGCATAAGCGCGCCGTTCGCCTGGCTGTCGCGATCCTTGCGCCCGTGAAGCGCCGATCGTACTGTATTGCCGCAGTCGAATGGCCCGCTCTCGAGCCAGTAAACGTAGCGCCCAAGAACGTCCTCGGCGACGAAGCCGCCGTTGGCGACAAGGCTGCGGGCGAGCATCAGCGCCATCTCCGAATCGTCGGTAGGCTGTCCGGCGAGGGTCGAAAACGTGCCGCCGGCGACGAGTTCGCGCACGCCGTCCGGGTACGCGCCGCGGATGGCAGCGGCGGACTTGAACTCGACCAGACTGCCGAGCGCATCCCCGGCCAGCTGGCCCAGCAACGCGCCACGGGCCCTCGAGAGCACGCCCGGGTCGACGACGCGCGATGTCCTGGCCGGCTCGTTCCAGTCAGCGATATACTGTCCCTGTTCGTCAGTCTGGGGCGAATTGAGGTACACCCTGGATTTCGGGCAAGCCTTCCAGAGTTCCGGAAGGTCGTCGCGGCCATGACGCTTGAGCCAGCAGCCGATTACTGTGCCAGTCCGCCCGATGCCTCCCCAGCAATGCACGTACACGCCCGCCCCCGTCTCCAGTTCCCGGTCGATCGTGTCGAGTATCGAGCCCATCAACTGCGGGCTCGACGGTACCGACATGTCCATTATGCCGAAAGAAAACCTCCTGGCCTGACCGTTGGAGAGCTCCGCCAGCAAGCCTTCATACGGCTCGAGCCCGTCCGCGGCCGTTGTCAGGTCGACGAAGCTAGTTATCCCCGCCGCGATCATCGCCCCGAGCCTGAGCCTGGAAGCGGCTACGTCCTTTCCACGCGGATATTCGCCGGCAAGCAACTTGCCAGGAACCACCCAGTAACTATTCCCGAGCGGGGTTGAGGGCTTTTGTGCTTTCACCATGCCATCCTTTGGAAATCCTTGTTTTACCCAGCCATCACCTATTCTACACGCCAGCGGACTTTCTGGAAGCCCCGCAATAACAGTCAAGATAGTTTTCGCCAATAGGAGGGCGAAAACAGATGAAGTAT
>CAZKJA010000195.1:1905-7291 GCA_964552925.1 uncultured Treponemataceae bacterium | reverse complement strand
TCGGTGAAGTCGACGGAATCGTTGCGCTTGATGATGCCGGCGTTGTTCACCGTAATGTCGACGTGCCCGAATGTCGCGACAGCCTTGGCGAAGATGCCGGCTATCGGCTTGATTGACAACAGGTCGGCCTGCATGTAGGCGAATTTCCGTCCCGCTTTTTCAACCATCGCCTTGGTCTCGTTCGCGTCAGCCGGATAGCTGACGCCGAAGATGTCCGCACCGGCTTCAGCCAAGGCCAATGACATGCCCTGCCCGAGTCCCCGTTCGCAACCGGTGACGATGGCGACCTTGCCGTCCAACCTGAATAAATCGAGTATTCCTGCCATCCTTCACTCCTATCGCGCGTTCTCGCGCCGCATGACGTTGACGGTGTCTTCCATAGCCGAACCTATGCCCCGCTGGAAGTGGTACAGGTCGTTGCCCATTATAAGCATGTTCGCGCCAGCCGCAATCAATTCCCGCGCGTACTCGGGGGTCGGCGGCACGCAGGGCGCCATCACGCCGATGCCGCGGGGGCCGGCGAGCTCGACGAGACGCTTGAATGCATAGGCGACCTTCGGGTCGTCCATCTTGTAGCGTATCGGTACGCCCACTGAGAGGGCGTAATCGAGGGGGCCGAAGTTTATCGCGTCGACTCCGGGGTGGTTCATTATCTCCTCGATGTTGTCGGTAAACTCGAAGTCCTCGTCCATCGGGATTATCATAGTGTGCTCGTTTTGGTCGGCTATGTACTTCTCCCACTTGAAGCCGGGGCCGCCGAAACCCGCCGCCCGCACCGCGGAGTCCGCGCCGCGCCGGCCTAATGGCGGGAACTTGATCGCATGGACCATCTCGGCGACGTCCTTCGCCGTCCTCGTGTGCGGGACTATGACGCCCTCGGCGCCCATCTCCATCAGTTTGCGTAGGGTGACCTCGTCGGTATCAGCGGTCCGCACCAGGGGCGAGACGCCGCTACGCAGGGCGCATAGTATAAGCTTCTCTATGCCGTTGGCGGCGTCGATCGGCGTGTGCTCGAGGTCGAGGAACACGAAGTCGTACCCGTGGTTGCCCACGGCTTCCACTACGCACGAGGCCCCAGTGAACACGGCTATGCCGTACACGGGGCCTTTCTTCATTTTCTCTTTCAGGTTCATTCTTCACACTCCTATTTAAGAACCGCCGGCGCCCAGAGGGACAAAGCCGGAACGAAGGTGACGAGTAAAAGTACAACAACGTCGCAGATCAGGAACGGAATCGAAGCCTTGAAAATCGCCATGATCGATAGCTTCGATATCTTGTTCGCCGCGTTAAGGCACATGCCCAGCGGCGGCGTGACCAGACCTATCGCCGTTCCGACTATCATGATGGCGCCGAACTGGACCGGGCCGATGCCGAAGTGCTGTACCACCGGCAGGAAGATTGGCGTCAACAGGAGGAGGGCTGGAGTCACGTCGAGGAATGTCCCTATGAACAGGATGAGCAGGTCGAGCAGCAGCAGTATCCATACCCGGTTTATTTCAAGCGACAGGAAGAAGCCTGCGATTAGGTCGGGTACTTTTTCCATCGCCATCACCCAGCCGAAGATCATCGAGAACCCGATGATTATCATCACGGAACTCGACGAGGCCGCCGTCTTGCGGAGTATCTCGAACATGTCCTTTGTTTTCAATTCCCTGAACACCAGGAATCCCAGAAGCAGTGCATAGACTACAGCGACCGCCGCCGATTCGCTCGCGGTGGCGACGCCGAATACTATGCTGCCGATTATTATAAGCGGCATAAGCAGGGCAAGTATTCCTTCCTTGCTCGCCTGGAAGAAACTTTGTTCCCTTTTGAACGCGGCTTCGAGCAGATGCAGTTTCTTGGTCCGCTTGTAGATCTGCACGGCGACCAGCTGGAATATTCCGATCAGGAGGCCGGGGACGAGGCCGGCCAGGAACAGCTGTCCTATGGAGGCGCCGGAGACCATCGCGTACGTGACCATCGGCACGCTCGGCGGGATTATCATACCCATCGTCGATGCGGCGACGGTCAATCCCGTTGCGTAATTTCTGGAGAAGCCCTTTTTCTCCATCGCCGGAATCATCACCGAGCCGATGGCCGTCGCGTCGGCGACGGACGAGCCGGAGATGCCGCCGAAAATCATGCTTGCGACGACGGCTACCTCGCCCAGGCCGCCCTTGATCGGGCGGACTATCTGGAGGGAAAAGTCGATTATGCGCTTGGTGATGCCGCCGCGGTTCATCAATTCGCCGGCCAGAATGAACAAGGGCAGCGCCATCATCATGTAGGCGTCGGTACCCGCCCAGATGCGCTGTGGAATCATAACGATGAAGCCCGGGTTGGTGAAGAACAGGTACACGAGGCTCGAGGCGCCCAGCCCGATATAAATGGGGACGCCGATCACCGAGAACACGCAGAAGGTCAGGAACAACAGAAGCATGCTCATGGCGTTGCCCCTCCGGCCGCGAGTATCTTGACGCGGCGGTAGATCTTGCCGATCTCGTACAGGCACACGAGGATCGCGCTCATCGGCAACAGCGAATAGAACCATCGGTACGGCAGTTCGAGCCCCGGGGTCCTGAGGTTGCCGTTGACGGCGATCCACTTGAACGAAGCGTTCAATACGATACTCTGCACGGTAATAACGATGAGCGATATCACGATATGCAGTACTGCCGAGCGGCGCGGGGTCATGGCCTTGAGCAGGAAGTCGATGTTGATGTGTTCGTCGTCTTTGGTCACCATCGCCGTGCCAAGGAAGCTGGTCGATATGAACAGCATTGTTATCAGTTCCTCCGACCAGGCGGTAGTCATCGAGAGGACGTACCGGAAGAAGACCGAAAGGATGACGGCCAGGGTCATGGCGCCCATGAGCGAGGCGCACGCGACGCGCATCAATCGATCCAAAAAAGCGAAAGGTTGCAGCTTCATGCGGTCGACTCCTGTGTAGGTATAGGCCGGAAACGGGAGCCCGTAACCGTACAGGCAGCGGACTCCCGTTTCAATGCGGTAATTTACTTGGAGACAGCCTTTATCTCGTCGAGTTCCGCCTGGGTCATTATGCCTTCGGCAATGAACTGGGCGTACACCGTCATCGCCTTGTCCTTGAACGCCTGTCGCTGGGCCGGCGTCAACGTGGTGACCTGGAGCGCGTTCTTCATCACTTCGAACGCCTTGAGGCTTGCGGTCTTGTTGAGCTGGTTGTTGTACTTCATCGATTCGATCGCGCAATCCTTGAGGATTTTCTGGTCCGCGGGGCTGAGCGATTTGTACCAGGCCGGGTTCACGTTGAAGGGATCCGGGTGGAACTGGTAGTCTACTATCGTCAGGTACTTCTGGACTTCGTAGAACTTCATCACTTCGATATTTACGAAGGGGTTTTCCTGGCCGTCGGCGACGCCGGATTTGAGGGCCATGTAGGTCTCGCCGTAGGGAATTGTGACGACGTTGGCGCCGAAGGCTTCCAGCGTCTTGACGATTGTCTTGACGCCGGGCGCGCGGATCTTTAGTCCCTTGAGGTCATCCGGCGTGATTATCGGCCGGACGTTGTTGGTGATCTGGCGGAAACCGCCGGCATCGCCGGTGGTCAACACGAGGAGGCCATTGGCTTCGGCGTGGGCGGCGATCCTGTCGCCGATCGGTCCCATCGTCACCTTCTCGATGCCTTCGATGGAGTCGAATAGGAAGGGCATTGTATAGACGAGGAGTTTGGGCGAAACGCGCTCGAAGAGGCCGCCGCGCGTGGCTTGCAGGGTGCCGAGCTTTGTCGCGTCGAGCATCGCGGCTTCGTCGCCGAGTTGGGCCGCCGGGTAGATCTCGACGATGATTCCCTTGTTCGTGCGGGCTTCTACGAGTTCCTTGAACTTGAGCAGGGACTCGTGGCGTGGATGGGTGACAGGCTGGGCATGGCCGATCTTCATGACGATCGGCTTGGCAGCGGCGGCTGGAGCGGCTGCTTCCGAGCCTCCGGCGGCGAACAGCGCGGGCGCAAGTACCGCGGCGATAAGGATGGCTACGATCAACTTCTTCATGGGTTCCTCCTTGGCGGCACCTTTTGGCCGCCGTTCGCCCATCGTATATCCTTGTTAGGGATCGTGCGTTTTGGCTTGATGCGTTCTCTTTAGCTATCTTGCTCGTACCGGGATTGGCCTATCAGCGGTTTGGGTAATTTTCTGCGGGCGGCGAGCGTGCGGTATTCGGAGGGACTCATACCCTCGCGCTTCCTGAAGGCGCTGGAGAAGTATGTCGGATCGCCGAATCCGGCTAAGTCGCAAATCTGTTTCATCGGGAGGGACGGGTCGGCCAACAGTTCCTTGGCGCGCTCGATTCGCTTGGCGCAGAGGTATTCGGTGAAAGTCGTTCCGGTGGCCGTGTGGAACACGCGGCTGAAATGGAACTTGCTCATGCCGGCCGCCTTGCTCGCGTCATCGAGGGTTATCGGAGTCTGCCAGCGCTCGGTTATGAAGACGAGCGCGGCATCGATAGCCTTGCGGTGGGGGTCGGCCTTGAGGGTTGCAAGCTCGGAGGCGAAGGCGCGGGCGGCATCGAGCAGGCAATCGCGGGTTTCCGAGCGGTCCCGCGCCTCCTGGAGCGCCTTGACCGCCGACCCGCTCGCTTCAAAGGTTCGCCCGAACTCGCCGCTTATGCCTTTGTCGATGGAGGCGAGAAATCCGCGGACCGCGCGGCGCGCTTCCTGCACCCCGCTATCCGGGCGGACTGTCGAATCGAAAAGTCGCGATGCCGCCCGCTGCGCATCGTCCGGAAAGCCATGCCGTATCTCTTCGAGGAGCGCGGCTTCCGCGTCCCGCAAACCGGTTCCCATCAGCCTGTCGCCATCCGGCTCGAGCGCGCCGGCTTCCTCGAGGGACAGGACGGCTCGCCCCAGGGCTTCCCGGAAGGCCGCCTCCGATACGGGCTTGACCATAAAATCGTCGGCCTGCACCTTGAATGCCGCGCGGGCGTACTCGAGTTCGCCGAAGGCGGTCAGGAATAGAATGCGAACCCTCGAGTCGGAGGCGCGGATCGTCTCGGCGGCCTCGACCCCCGTCTTGCCGGGCATCCTGATGTCCATGATTATGATGTCGGGACGGAAATCCCTCGCGGCTTCGACGGCTTCTATTCCGTTGGCGGCTTCCTCGATGGCGGCGAAAGGAGGCAAGAACGAAGACGCGAATAGCCTGACGGAGTCACGTTCTATTTTTTCGTCGTCCGCGATCAACAGCCGGAGGGCGCGTTTCACCGCGGACCCCCGTTCAGGACGATTTCAGCCAGGGTTCCGCCGCTCTCGACATTGCGGATTGTGAAACTTCCCTTGTCGCCAGTGTAAAGCCTGAGCCGGTCGCGCACGTTGGAAAGACCGATCGACGAGGTGTGGCCGCCGCTTTCCTTCTCGCGGGAGTGGCGG
>CAZKJA010000195.1:0-1895 GCA_964552925.1 uncultured Treponemataceae bacterium | reverse complement strand
GCCCTGGATGAGTCCCGATGACCCCTGTTGGAAGGCCTCGACCCTTATGCACCCGCCGCTTACCTTCGGCTCCAGGCCGTGGATGAAGGCGTTCTCCACCAGGGGCTGGATGCTGAAGGCGGGCAGGCGCACAGTATCCGGATCCTCGATCCGGCAATCGATATCGATGCTCACCCGGTTGTCGAAGCGGTAGTGCTGGATGAAGGCATACTTCCTGACGATTTCCAGCTCGGTTCCCAGGCTGACGATTCCCGATCCTTGTTCGAGTCCGTAACGGAGGAGAGCGGAAAGCGATTCGACCAAGGCGACAGTATCCTTGCCCCCGCGGAGCATAACGTCCCGCGAGATTGTGTTGAGGGTATTGAACAGGAAGTGCGGGTTGATCCGCGCCTGCAACGCCAGGAACTCGGCTTCCTTGCGCATCTTCTGGTTCATGGAATTGCGCAGTTCCTGCCTGTGCAACCGTCGCTCCAAGGCGGCCTTTTCGTTCAGGTCGCGCACAAGGGTCACGATATGCGCGTTCATCGAATTGAAGGAACGGGTAAGGGTGCCGACTTCGTCGGCCGATTCGACTTCCAGGGCGCCTACTTCGAGGTCGCCGCCTGCCATCCTCCCCGCGGCGGCGGCCAGGCGCTGCAACGGGCGTGTAAGGAAGCCAGCGAAGAAAAGAACGAAGCCGACGCATATGCCGCCGAAGCCGAACAGGATGGCTATCGCGACCGCCCTTGTTATTCGCGCGTTTTCGACCCGGATGCGGTAGGTTTCCGTGCCTACGATCAGGGTCCGGTCGAGTAGTTGGGAGATGTACCCGTCAAGGTAACGGCCTATGCGCTCTGCCCGGTAGTACGACGAATACGATTCCCCTGTATCGGCGATCCGCCGCCTGATTGATAGATGCGCCTCCTCGTACCAGGAATCGAATGAGTTCCATATCGAATGGAGCAGCAGCGCGACCTCGATGTCGTCGTCGTCGCGCTGTAGATCCTTGTAGACCGAGACCCAGTGGTCTATTCCCTGGTTGTACCTGTTGAGGTCTTCCATCGTGCCTGATTCAATATAGGTCTCCAGGCGGCCCAGGTTGTCGATATTGGCGGTCTTGAGCCTGTTGACGGCGGCATAGATGTCGACGTCCCTCCTGAACGACTCGATCGCGTTGTAATTCGAGCCGATAAGCTGTATGGCGAGCGAGAACGGGAATGCCAGGACGGCGAACACGAGGATGAGCAACTTGAACTTGATCGGCGCGTTCGCGAAGTCGCGCAGGCTCGGGCGGCGGCGGCTCTGGCTCATCTGTATTCGCCGAGGTTCAGCGCCCGGGGCTGGGGATTGTCCCTGGCGAAGCGCGATTCCATGAAAGACAAGGCGTCCGCCTGGAAAACCCTCGAGGTCTTGACCGCCTCGAACAGAATTGCACGGTCGTTCCCCGGCATCTTCATCAAGGACACGCGGCTGCCGATGACAAGCATCGGGATACGGGAGCCGGGGATAAGCGAGACGTTGTAGTCGGCATCGAGGCGGTTCGACAACACGAAGGCGAGCGGCGCCCGGACGCCGTCGACCATTCCCGCCTCGAGGGTCCGGCGCAACTCCAGCGTGGAGAGGGGCACCGGGATGGCGCCGGCGGCCGTCACTTCGTCGATCACCGACTTCGACCGCTCCACTCCTATGCGGAGTCCACGCAATGATTGTACCGGGGGCGAGCGCGGCAGCAGGTAGCACTCCAGGCCGCCGTCATACCAGGACAGGAAAAGAAGCTTGCCGGCCTCAAGTTCCGCGGCCAGGGTCGCGCCTTCCGCGCCTTCGAGCGCCTCGTCGACCTCGGAGCCCGTGGCGAAGGTGCCGCCCCTGCCGAGGGCGGCGGCGGTCCTTGAAAGGCTCTCGAGGGCGCGGACGCT
>CAZKJA010000194.1:0-7295 GCA_964552925.1 uncultured Treponemataceae bacterium | reverse complement strand
CGTCGTCTCGGCGTACCGAGCCGTCGTCTCGGCGTACCGAGCCGTCGCCATTATGTATGGCGATGACGCCGCACTCCTCATGCGCCTTGTCGTCGAACTGAATCCTTCGGGATGCGTTCACGCGAGCCGTCTCCCGGCGTCGTTGCCGAGGATTGCAGCGTCGTCGGCGAGGATAGTCTCCGCGTTGGCCTCGCGGAACGCCCTGACGCGGTCGGCGATCCCGGGCTCGGCCAGCGCCAGGATCTTGGCGGCCAGCAGCGCGGCGTTGGCCGGGTCGAGCACCAGGGCGGGCGCGACTCCGCCCGGCATCCGCAACGACGAGAACAGGTCAGCGCCGCCGAAGGCGTCCGACGGCGGCGGGCAGGCTATCACCGGCGCGTCCACCGAAGCGTCGACGAAACCTGACAGCGCGTTGGAACGGCCCGCGACAGTGATGTACACCCTCGGCCGCCCGCCCGCCTCGTATTCCCTGAGCATCGCCGAAACGTGGTCCGGCGTCTTGTGCGCCGATCCTATCCTCCGCGCGCTTTCGATGCCCAGCGCGTCGAGCGCGGAGGCTATCTTGCCGCAATGGGACTCGTCCGCTTTCGAACCCATTATGATTATTACCAGAGGCTTGTTCATTGACGCACCCCCGCGGCGAGCAGGTTCCGCTCGAGCCGGGGGCCGACCGGATACCCTCCGGGCTGGAACACCGCGCCGGTCAGGAGTTCATATGCGGTACGGTACAAGAGGCTCGTCTCCGCCCACAGCGAGTCGGGGACTTTCGGGACCGGGCCGTCGCCGCGGTAACCCAGCTTGGCGTACGCCAGCCGGACGAACTCCTTGTCGAACGACGCGGGCTCGAGTCCCGCCGCCAGGCGCTCGTCGTAGCTGTCGGCCTTCCAGTAGCGCGACGAATCGGGCGTGTGCACCTCGTCGATCAATAGGATAGTGCCGTCGGGAGCGCGTCCGAACTCGTACTTCGTGTCGACGAGTATGAGGCCGGCCTTCGCCGCCCTTTCCTGCCCGCGGGCGAACAGCGCGAGGGCCGCCCTGCTGACCGTCGACCAGGTAGCCTCGTCGAGGTAGCCCTCGTCGACGACCTCGGCGCAGGTCAGCCGCTCGTCGTGGCCGGTAGGGCCGCCCTTGGTCGTCGGCGTTATTATCGCCTGCGGCAGCGGCCTGTTCTTTTGCAGGCCCTCGGGGAAGTCGTAGCCGTAGATCGAGCGCTCGCCCAGCGAGTACCGGTACCAGAGGGCGGTCGTCGTCACCCCGGTGATGTAGCCCCGGACTATAACCTCGATCGGGAGAGGCTGTACCTCGCGGACGACGGCGGCGTTCGGGTCGGGAACGGACAGGAGATGGTTGCCGATGATGTCGACGGTGTTCCCGAACCACCAGGCCGACAGCTGGTTGAGCACCTGTCCCTTGTACGGCACCGCCGCGAGCACGCGGTCGAAAGCCGACAGCCTGTCGGTCGTCACGATGAGCCGCCGGCCTCCCCCGAGCGGGTACCAGTCCCTCACCTTCCCCGATTCCTTCCCCGAAAACTTTATATCACACGCATCAAACGCCATAGGTTACCTCCAAAATTGAACCACAGATAAGATGAAAAGGCTGAAACACATTTTTAAACACAGAGACACAGAGAAGATGAGGGAAGATGGGGAGGGGAGATATACTATTTCTCCTTAATCTCTCTCCACTTATTTTTTCCATATAGCACATCCTCCGTGTGTCTCTCCTAAATTTCTTCCTTCTTCTTCTTACTCATCTTCTCTGTGTTTCTGTGCCAAAACGTATTACATACTCTTGCCTTTTCCGAGCTCATCTTCTCTGTGTCTCTGTGCCAAAAACGTATTACAGGCCCTTGGCGTATGCCACGCCGTTTTTCCATAGAGCCAGGCACGCTTCCGTCGCCATGGCCCCGCGTGCGCCGCGGCGCGTCCGGAAGACGACGTTGTTCTCCGGGTGCGGCATCAGGCCGAGTACGTTGCCCGCGCGGTTGCAAATCCCCGCGATGTCGGCTACCGAGCCGTTCGGGTTTGCCGGGTATTCGCCTGAGGCAGGCCTTCCGTCCGCATGGACGTAGACGAGCGCGATCTGCCCGCCTTCGCGGAGCCGCGCGATAGTCGCGTCCGAATCGACGACGAACCTTCCTTCGCCGTGCGCGATCGGGCAGGACAACCTGCCTGGAAGGTTCCGGCTCCACACCGAGTTCGACGGCGGCGCGTCCATGGTCGACCATCGTGACTCGAAGCGGCCTTTCTCGTTGTGCGCCAGCGTCGCTTCGAGTTCGAAGCCCGGCAGTATCCCCGCCTTGACGAGTACCTGGAAGCCGTTGCAAATGCCGATCACCGGCTTCCCCGAGTCGACGAAGGCAGCCGCCTGGTCGGCGAAGTACGAGGCCAGATCGAGGGCGAAGAGCTTGCCCGCGCCGAGCGCGTCGGCGTACGAAAAGCCACCGGGTATGACGAGCAAATTGTAGTCGGCAAGCCGCCGCTCGCCGGAGCGCAACTGGTTGATGTGAACGATCTCGGCTTCGGCTCCGGCCAGAGCGAGGGCGACGCAGGCGTCGGGATCCCGGTTGGTGCCGGCGGCGTGCAGTACGAGCGCCTTGGCTTGTGTCATCGAGCGCTCCTTGTGCCCATGAACGCGGCTTTCAGTTCATCAACAGCGATAGAAATCCTGGCTCCACCGGCGTCGAGTTCGAGGCGGCCGGAGCCGTTGGTCGACCCTATCGTCGCGCACGGGGTTCCCGCCATTGCCTTCTCGAAGGTCGCGGCTTTCGACGCGTCGACCTCCGCGACCAGGCAACCGTTTGTCTCGCCGAAAAGAAACGCCGGCGGTCCGCCGGAAGGCGCGCCTTGGAGCGATCCACCCACAGTGACCGAGGCTCCCAGCCCGCCGCCGAGGCACATCTCGGCGAGCGCTACCGCCAGCCCGCCGTCAGACAGGTCGTGGCATGCCTTCACGGCCCCGCCGGCGATCGCGCGGTGAAGCGCCCGGTACGCCTTAAGTCCGTTGGCGGCGGGCGCGGGGGGGGGGTACCGATGCGTCGGCGCCCGCGGGCGTGCCGAACAGTTCCGCGTACACAGAACCGCCGAAGGCGTGCGTGGGCCGGCCGATCAAGTACAAGGGATTGCCGGGCGCCTTGAAGTCGGAACCGGGCACCGTCCCGATGTCGGGTACTATCCCAATCGCCGAGATCAGGAGCGATGGCGGTATCGACACCCGCGAGCCGTCCGTGGCCAGGTACTCGTTGTTGAACGAGTCCTTCCCGGAAATAAAAGGCGTCCCGAGCGCGACCGCCGCGTCATGACAGCCGCGGGCAGATTCCAGGAGCGTCCACATCGTCTCGGGTCGCGTGGGGTCGCCGAGGCAGAAGTTGTCGAGCACCGCGATGCGGTCAGGATCCGCGCCCGCGGCTACCGCGTTCCTTACGGCTTCGTCGAGGACGGCCATCGCCATGCGGTACGGGTCGAGGGCGCCGTAGCGGTGGTTGAAGCCGTTGGACAGCGCGATTCCCCGGCTACCCTTGGCTTCCCTCGGCTGGAGGACAGCGGCGTCGGACGGCCCGTGCGCCTCGAGGCCGTCGTACGGCCTGAGTATCGTCGCGCCCTGGACCTCGTGGTCGTACAGCCTGACCGTGTCCTCCTTCGAGGCGACGGCGGGGTGGGCGAGGATCGACAGGAGCGCCTCGCCACTATCGGGAGCCGGCTGCTTGCCCGTCGCTATGCTGGCGGCGGTTGTCGTTGTCTGTGCCGTGGCGGCCGCGTCTTGCCCGGCAGGCGGCGAAGCTTGCCTCTCGGGAGGCGAAGCGACGAGTTTCCTCTGCGGAGGCCCCGAGTGCAGGAAGCCGCAGTCGAGGTCGACCGCGACCGTGGAGCCGTAGCGGACGACGAGCCGCCCGTCTCCGGTAAAGCGGCCAAGGTCAGTAAGTTCCACGTCGAGAGCGTCACAGAACGCTCTGAGCGTAGATAGTTTTTCGGGTGCTACCGAGACGACCATGCGCTCCTGGGCCTCCGACAGCCATATCTCCCATGGAGCCAGACCGGGGTATTTCAGAGGCGCCAGCGCCAGGTCGATGTCTGCGCCGAGTTCGGCGGCCATCTCGCCTATCGCCGAGGAGAAACCGCCGGCGCCGCAGTCGGTGATCGCCGAGTACAGCCCCGCGTCGCGGGCCGCTATCAGTACCTCGGACACTTTCTTCTGTACGATAGGCGCGCCTATCTGCACCGACGCGCCGGAGAGTTCCCCGGTGCTCGAGTCCATCACCATCGACGAGAACGTCGCGCCGCGGAGCCCGTCACGACCCGTCCTGCCGCCGAGCGCGACGACCCTGTCGCCGACGGCCTGCCTCCGCGGATGCCTGCCTCGCGGAGCGATGCCGGCGCAGCCGCAGTAGACCAACGGATTGGCCGAGTAGCCGGGATCGTAGTGGATGCCGCCGTTCACCGTCGGCACGCCCATTTTGTTGCCGTAGTCCTGTACCCCCGCGATTACGCCCGAGGCTATCCTGCGCGGATGGAGGCTTCCCGCGGGCACGTCTTCCAGCGGCACATCCGGCGGGCCGAAGCACAGCACGTCGGTGGCCGCTATGGGCCGGGCCGAGACGCCCATCACGTCGCGTATCACTCCGCCGACGCCGGTGTTGGCGCCGCCGAACGGCTCGACCGCCGACGGGTGGTTGTGCGTCTCCACCTTGAACGATATCTCGTACTCGTCGTCGAACTCGATTATGCCCGCGTTGTCGACGAAGGCCGACAGTACCCATGGCGCCGCGATCTCGTCGGTCGCCTTCTTAATATAGCTCTTGAGCACGTTGTCGACGGCCGCCGGGTAGTCCGCGGCTGCCCTGGATCCTGCCGACGCGCGAACTTCTATAAGTGCCTTGAAGGTCTTGTGGACGCAGTGCTCGCTCCAGGTCTGCGCGATCGTCTCGAATTCCGCGTCCGCGCAGAGCCGGCCTTCCTTGGCGTAGTAGTCCCGGACCGCGCGCATCTCGACGAGGTCGAGCGCGGCCCGCCGCTGTGCGGACACCGCGAGGAGTTCCCTGTCGTCCATCGCCGCCATGTCGATATATTCAACGGAGCCGGTACCCGCGGCTCCAGCTGGCCAGGACGGCTCGATCTCGCCTATCGCCCAACGTTGTATTACCGCGTTGCACAGGAGCCGCTCGGCGACCAGGCGCAGGTCCCCGTCCGTCAAGCCGTCGCCTTCGATGTCGAAGGCATCGCCGGTCGACACCGAGTCGATTCCCTCCACGCCGAGTTCTCGGGCCGCGCGCAGGGCCTCGTCGGCGACCGGGTCGGTGACGCCGGCCCTGAGCGCCACCTCGACCCGGCGCGATCCGGCGGGGGCGACGTCCATCGAATCCTCGTTGCCGCCGATGCTCCTGCCGTCGTGCCCGCAGGCCGACCACGAGCAGGTCTCGACCAAGGGGTCGCAAAAAAGAGAACGCCCAAGGAGGCTGAGCTCCCCGGGCGCAATCGTGCCACGCACGAAGTATATGGCCGCGCGTTGCACGGCGCGGATTTTCGACAATCCGAGCGCGTGCGCGTCCGCGGCGAGTGCCGAAGGCACTCCCGACCCGCCCGGCCGTTCTTTCGGCCTGACGATGAACCTGTAGGCTCTGGTGGTTAATTCCATGCGAATTGGTACTACCTATAGCGGAGTTCCGTCAAGTACCTCCACGTGCGCATATCATTGCCAAGTGGCACAGCAAACGGTATCTTGGGCAAGAAAAATGGAATACTATCGCAGTTTGTTGGCACAGTCGGCATGAGCGGAAGATATCAATCATGATTCGAGAAGTAGATATGCTTGGCCCGGTATGCTCAAGCGAGTCTCAAATGGAGGAAAGCCATGAAATTACCAGAATCGACCAAGACCTGGCTACTCGAAGCCCCTGAGCCCTATATACGGTATCAGGCTCTCGCGCTGCTCGATCCCGACAATGCCGACCCCGGCCTCCTCGACGCAGACCCATTCATCCGGACGAACATCGATGCGGTTTCACGATGGAAGGACGAGGTTCTCGCCCGCCACGACAAGGCCGAGCTCTTCATCCACCGGCTCGCCCTGCTCGCCGAGCTGGATGTCAATGGCGGCACGATGGGTATGGGCCCGGTTCTGGAAGGCCTCCTTTCTAATATCGCCCCAGACGGCAGCTTTCCTATACAAATTATGATACCGAAGGCTTTCGGGGGCTCCGGCGAGGCCCACGAGGACTGGATAATCTGCGACTTCCCGACGATCCTCTACTCCCTGTCAATGATGGCGCCGGAAGACGATCGCCTCGATAGGGCCTATGATAAGCTGAGGAGCCTCGCGGGCGAGTCTTTCTACCCATGCTCGGGGAGCATACCAAAGTTCAAAGGCCCAGGCCCGAAGGGCGGCATGTGCCCTTACGCCAACCTGTTGGTCGCGAGGGCTTTCGCGGCGCGGCCTGAGCTCCGCGCCTGCCCTGAGGCGAAGGTCGCGGCGGGGGCCCTGCTGTGGCATTGGGAAAACAGAGCAAGCAAGAAGCCTTTTCTGTTCGGCATGGGCACGGACTTCAAGAAGCTCAAATTTCCCTTAATATGGTATAACATCCTTCATATGCTCCGAGCCATCGGGCCGATCGAGGGCGTGGCGGATGACCCACGCTATAGGGAGATGGTAGCCATCGTAGGGGCCAAGCTGAACGCCGAGGGCAGGGCCACGCCGGAAAGCGTCCACATGGCCTACAAGTCCGAGGAATGGTCCCAGAAAAAGGGGCCGAGCAGACTCATGACGATACTGGTCCATAAAGCGATGGGTACTGTCATTTAGGGGAGTTCTGAATGGCAGGAAGTATGCTTCCGGGTATGTCGCAGTCTTTCATTAGCACCGAGGCCAAGACCGGCGTAAAGCGGGCGAAGCTGCCGGATACGTTCCTCGTCTCGCTGTACCGATCGCTGGCTCCGTACCGGGGTTGCGGCCACGGATGCGCCTATTGCGACGGGCGCGCCGAGCGTTACTACGTGGAGGGCGACTTCGAGCGCGATATTGGCGTGCGTTATAACATCGCCGAGCGCATAGCGCAGGATATCGCTGACGGCGTCGCCTCACGCGAGTACGGCGCGGTCTGTATAGGCTCGGGCGTCACCGACGTGTACCAGAGGGCCGAGCGGGATCTCGGTCTGACGCGGCGGGCGCTCGAAGCCCTCGTCCCGGCGGGCCTCCCCATCGTCATCCTGACCAAGAGCGACCTCGTACAGCGCGACTTCGACGTCCTCTCCCGTTTCCCGAGGGTCCTCGTCATCGTGACGGTGACGACGGTCGACGAG
>CAZKJA010000193.1:0-7364 GCA_964552925.1 uncultured Treponemataceae bacterium | reverse complement strand
GGGTGATAGTGCCGACAGGCTGGAAAGCGAAGGTTGCCGTCTTCCTGGCTGGATTGGCAGCCGCCGCGGCGCTGGCAGCGCTCGGGCCGGCCGCGTCCCTCGTAACGGGCGCCGTTGTGGCGGCAACCGCATTCGGGGCGGCGGCGTGGCTATTCATAGCTCATGGGATATGGTTTCATCCGGCTCATGCGACCCTCGGGGTGGCGGCTGCGGCAACTTTTTCGATCCTTGCATTGTACGCCGGAATCTACAGGATCAGCGTAGTCAAACGGGAGCCTGGGGGAATCCAGGCGGGTCCTGGACGGAGTCAAAAATTTGCCGTTCTGGCTCTCAGGCAGATAAGCGAACCGGATCCGCACGATGGCGGCCGCGACTCCAACGGCCGGGATCCCGCCCTTGCGCTTGTTGAGTTCCATCGACTGGCATCGAAAGAAATCGGCACGCGCGGCGGACAGCTGCTCGGCAGTGATGGCACTATACTGCTGGCTGGATTCAGTACAGCCGTTTCGGCGTGCTCGGCGGCGATGTCAATAATCGACGCGGCAATTGCGCGCGGCGAAGATTGGCGTTGCGGCCTCGACAGCGGCGCATGCGGCATTTCCCGATCCGACGAAGCTTTATGCGCTGCGTCCGGCAGACCCGTTGTCTATGCGCGCATACTATCGGGTCTCGCCGTCAAATACGGCGGCAACATCCTTGCAACGGGAGTCGTGGTTCGCGAGGCGGGAAACAATTGGGTAGCGAAAAGGCTTGATGTCCTGGTGGAGAAAACAAGCGGGGACGAGGAGCCCTTCTTCAGCCTCACTTCCCGGCGTTGATGCGCCGGATTGGACCGTCCATCACCTTGAGCCTTACAACCTTGCCGCCGCCGTATTCGGGAAACGCCCGGTATCGTTCCCCATCGCCCGCAAAGGCAGAGGGCTTCTCACCGGGGAAGGGCGGGAACCTTCCCTGGCTCCATGCGAGCGACCGATCCTTGAGGCTGATTTCAGGATGGGCCGGATCGAAGCGTATCCAGGAGTCGTGGACGCCCCGTTCGTCAGGCAGCGCTTCGTCGGTGCTTTGCATGTAGCGCACGAGGCCGGCGACTCTATCCACCGACTGCACGATTGCTGAATGGACGGCAGCTCCGTCGTCTCCACGGAACAACAGGACATCGCCGGGCTGTAGCTTGCCAACCTGGTCGCGCACTTGAATGATTTCCGGGCTTCTCGAATCGAAAAAATCCGTGCCCACGTACAGCGATGGTTCGGCGTTCCCCGGAGCGCCCAAGCTCCGGCGCAGCGCCTTACCCAGGTCGAGTCCGCCGGCACGGGCGGTAGAGGCAAGGACATGCCAGACAAAACCCGAACAGTCGATGCCAACCCGTCCGATGCAGTACAGGTAATTATATATGTCAACGGGATTGGCTCCCTGGCCGTTGGACAATATATAAGGCTTGTGGGGAAGTCCGCGGTACGCGCCTGCCTTCATGCGGGCGATTTCGAATAGATCAAATTGTACCGACCAACTTCTGGCCGGGAGGTCGAAGACTATCACCTTGTCGTGGCCGTCGCCGAGCATGGAGAGATAGCGCCTGAAGTCATCCAATTCCAGGATCGAGTCGATTCTATTCCAGATCGCGGCGGGGTCCGCCTTGCCCCCTCCCTCGACGTCCAGGTCCGACTCTGCCAGTTCAGAGCGTTCGTTGTTCTGGGCGAAGGGAAGCCGCAGCGTCATCACCCGGCCATCGACGATGTAGGTCCTGAAGCAGTCCCGGTACGCGCGTTCGATGGCAGCTTCGACACCCCTGCCCCAGGTTTCCGCTGGATCCGCGTAGTTCTGTAGCATCCGCATACCTGTATCGTCGGCGAATGCCATGAGACTCGTTGCGAAGGCACATGCGGCGAGCAGAAAAGACGAACGGCAAAGTGTCTGGCGGCGACTCATCGACACTAGTATATTTCAGTTCTTGGGTGACAAACGGTTCATGACACTCTTCCGTACGACTATTTCGCCGCTGATCTGCACTTTGACGCTGGGAGCATGCTCTTTGCCTATCCGGTCTTTGAGCAAAGTCAATGCCATTGCTCCTATGTCCTTTTTTGAGACCTTGATCGTTGTCAGCGGTGGATCCGTCAATTCGGAACTGGGCAGGTCGTCAAAACCTACGAGGGAAATATCCTCGGGAACGGAAAATCCATGTTCCTTCAACGACCTGAGAACCCCAAGGCAGACGATGTCATTGATACAGAAAAAGGCGTCGGGCAGGGATGGTTTTGTATCCAGATAGCGGCAAAATCCTTCATATGCTCCCTGAAAGGTGGAATCGACGTTGATGGTCGATCGTTCCGGGCAAGACAGGCCCTTTCGTTCCATGATTTTGAAGAAACTGCTCTCCCGCAGGGCAAAATTCGTCGTAGGTACATGCGAAGTGACGATACCTATGTTGGTATGGCCATTGTCGACAAGCAACTCGATAACCTGGGATACGGAATCAAAATTATCCATGTCGACAAAGTCCATGCGAGCCGCATCATAGTAGGCGTCAATGAATACCAAAGGCCTGTCAAATCCCGCGAATTGGTCGCAGTCTTCTTTTGACAATTCAGTGCCGAGGATGATGAAGCCACTGACCGCCTGCTGTTTCATGAATTGAAGTATTGCGTTGATCGAAACATCACTCTGGAAGCTTGTTATTTCAACTTTTACATTCAAGGCCTTCGCTTTTTCCGAGATACCTTCAATATAATCCGCGATGAATACAGAATGATCGCGGTTGATGGTACGGCCATGTCTGATGATCTGGATGAACTGGACCGAGAGTACCGCGCCGAATGTGGATGCCCTTTTTCTATATCCGACTTCCCCTGCCATCGACAGGACTTTCTCCCGGGTTTTCTGACTTACGCCTTTACGGTTGTTCAATGCCAAGGAAACGGTCGCGACCGAGACGCCAACCTTTTGTGCCAAGTCACTCAAGCTTAAATTGTCGTCCATATTTCCTCGAACTTTCACTAACTGTTCACTATCCTATTTAGTTCGCTTTTAGTCAATAAACATCCAAAATTTTATAAATCGCTCAATAAGGGCATTTTTGACCCAATTCTGTCGTCCTAGAAGTTTGTCTGGCGGTGATATGTGTGAAGATTCTGAATAAGAAAAAAAATTCCTTGACAGATATTAAAAGAGGGTTAATATCCTTCAATTGAAGTTTAGTTGAATATTAGGGAGGAATCTATGAAGCGAACCGCATTCTTAGTCGTAGCCTTCAGCATCGTGACTGGTGCCTTGTGGGCAGCCGGCTCCACCGAGGCGCCAGCCGCGGCAGTCTGGCCTCAGTCGAACAAGCAGATGGAGATGGTCGTCGGGTTTGGCGCCGGCGGCACTTCCGATACTGCAGCCAGGTTTTTTGCGGAAGCGCTGAGCAAGGAATTGGGTATTCCGGTTGTCACCTCAAATCGGACCGGAGCAACTGGATCGGTAGCCGGTTTGTACGTGTCCAGAGCCAACCCTGATGGCTATGTTATCGGATATGAGCCGATCGAAAGCCTTTTCTGGAAGCCCTTGGGCATGGCCCCTATTAATCTCGTCGATGATTTCACAATTTTCGGCCTGGCGGTGCAGGTTCCGTCCACGGTTACCATAAGGGCCAAGGACGCCCGATTCAGCACCTTCACCCAGCTTGTCGATTATGCGAAAGCCAATCCCAAAGGACTCAAAGTCGGGACTTCCGGCGTTGGCTCGAACTGGGAACTGGCGGCCCGTCTGGTTGAAAAGCGCTACGGCGTTGCGTTCACCTATGTTCCCTACGAAGGCGGGGCAAACGCAGCCGTCGCTCTTCTCCAAGGTTCTGTCGATCTGGTCACCAATGCCCCCGGCGAGTTCCTGTCGCAGATCCAGAACAAGGATTTTATCGTACTTGGCTTGATGTCCGAAAAGCGGGCTCCGTTCCTTCCTGAAATTCCCACATTCAAGGAGCAGGGACATGACCTTGTCCACGCAGGCTGGGGAGTGATAGCCGGTCCCAAAGGCATCCCCGCCGACGTGGCCGCGAAAATTTCAAAGGTTGTCGTAGCGACGTATCAGTCCCAAGGCTATCAAGCCTTCGCCTTGCAGCGTTATCTCTTGGCGGACAATCCCATGGACGGTACCAAGGCGACCGCCTTCGCCAAATCAGAATGGGAGCGCCTGCAACCGCTTATCCAAGCCGCCGGCTGGGTAAAATAATACAGCATCATCACACGCAATGAGCTCGGGCGCGGTTCCAAGGACCGTGCCCGAGCCATATTCGAGAAGAGGATCAAGCGCTATGAAATCATCTATTGCCGGTGTAGTAACGGCTTTGATAACTCCCTTTACCAAAGAAAACTCCGTTGATCATTCTGCCATGAAAAAAATAGTCGAGTTTCTCATCCAGAAGAAAGTCAACGCCTTGTTTCCATGCGGTACAACCGGTGAAATGTTCAAGCTATCCGAAGAGGAACGGAAACAACTAGCGGAAACGGTCATACAAACTGCCGCCAAGCGAGTACCAGTGATCATCCATGTAGGCGCGATGGACCAGGCGACAACGATCAGGCTTGCCCAGCATGCTGAAAAAGCAGGGGCTAACTACATTGCCAGTGTCACGCCATCATATTTTGGGGCGACTGCCAGGGAAATTGAAGAATATTTTGTTTCCATAGCCAACAGCGTATCAAAGAATTTCCCGGTTTACCTGTACAATATTCCCCAGCTAAGCGGAAATATGTTGACCGCAGATATTGTCAGAAAAGTATCCGCCCGTTGCGAAAACGTCGTCGGAGTTAAATATTCCAACAGCGATATGCTGCTTACCTATGATTATCTCGTAACGAAGGATGGTTTTTCCGTACTCCAGGGAACCGATCGCTGCTTCCTTCCGGCGATGCTCATGGGCTGCGCGGGAACCGTTTCGGGAATTTCCTGCGTGTATCCGGAACCGTTTGTCGCGCTCTTCGATGCCTACTCCAAGGGTGATCTCAAGAGAGCCAAAGAATTACAAGTGGTAGCTACGGATTATTGCAATATCCTCAAACACGGGTCGAACATGGCCTATTTCAAAGCCGGTCTTGAATATCGCGGACTTCCCGGAGGTCATATGAGGCAACCCCAGCTCGACCTCGAGGAGAGCGAGAGGATTTCCTTCATTGAAGGGTTGAAAGTCCTCAACAAGAAACACGAATTCCTCTTCAGCTAAATCCCAGGAGGGGGCAATCCCATGAAATCCATCGTTGGAAACCGAGTGCGGGTTCCTGATCTGATCACCGGTATTACGATCATTGCCATCGGTATCTTTGTATTCATCGAAACAGCCTCGATGCCTGTAATATCGGAAAACACCCTCGGTTCGGCGTTCTGGCCCAGGATAGTCGCCACCCTGTTTTCAATATTCGGCGCCATGCTCATCGGATCGAGCCTTATCGGGACGGGCGTTGAATCCTACTTCCACCTCGAAGCCGGCAAAAAAAAGAACGCTTCGGACCTTGGGGTAATGATGGGATTGCTTGTTCTATACGGCTTTGTGTGGAACAGGCTCCCCTTCATCGCCACCACTCCGGTATTTATTTTAATAGCAAGCAAGGTGATGAGGATGTCGAAGAAGAATGCCATCATTTTGGCAATACTTCTCACAGGGCTCCTCTATCTGATTTTCCGGCTTGGCCTGAGCGTGATGCTCAAATAGCGAAGGGAGAACTATACGATGTTGGAAGCCTTAGCCCTCGTAGCACAGCCGATGGTGTTGCTCTTCCTGCTCCTAGGCGTATTGGCAGGCGTCGTGGTCGGTACCCTTCCCGGGTTATCAGCCACGATGGCCGTGGCAATACTGACGCCACTCACGTTTTGGCTCCCTAAGGATATGGGCTTCGCCATGCTCCTTGGGGTCTACAACTCCACGATCTGGTCCGGCGGCATCAGCGCCATACTCATCAATACCCCCGGGACGCCCGCATCGATAGCCCAGACCTTTGACGGCTATCAGATGGCAAAAAAGGGCCAGGCAGGATTAGCACTTGGAATAAACACGATATATTCGGTCGCCGGGGGGTTGATTTCAACCCTTGTGCTGGTATTCCTGGCCTTTCCCCTCGCACGGTTCGCCCTGCGCTTCGAAGCCCCGGAATATTGCGCGGTCGGAATATTCGGCTTGAGCCTGATGATCAGCGTATCGGAAAAGTCACCGATCAAGGGCTTGATCATAGGGACGCTTGGACTCCTTATTGCAACGGTCGGCATGGATCCCATAGATGGCTTCATGCGATTCACATTCGGATCCACAGCCCTGATCGACGGCCTTTCGTTCATCACCATCATGATAGGTGTATACGGTATCGGAGAGATTCTGAACCAGATATGGGAGAACGAGCGCGGTAACAAAACCATGATAGACGCGGGCAAAGTACCTATCGGCCGAATACTGCCTACATGGGCAGAGGTCAAGCGTACACTCCCTGGTTCCGGGATTGCGGCGATACTCGCCCCCTTCATCGGCGTCATGCCTGGCACCGGTGGCGACATTGCATCGTTGATAAGCTGGGACCAAGCAAAGAAGGTTTCGAAACATCCTGAGGAGTTTGGCAAGGGTTCAATAGAAGGTATAGCCGCAACCTCACTCGCGAACAACGGGGTAATCGGTGGCGCCTTGACGACCATGCTGACATTGGGTATCCCCGGAGACTCCGTTACGGCAGTGCTGCTGGGGTCCTTGATGATGTACGGCTTGATTCCAGGGCCGCGCCTTTTCGCCGAGCAGTCATCTTTCGTATATTTGATCATATTGCTGATGGTTGCCGCCAACGTGCTCATCCTCGTGATCGGACTACTGATAACGAAAGTATCGTACCGGATACTCAATATTCCCAAGGAAATCATCTGGGTCGCGGTGCTGGTGCTCTGTGTCGTGGGAAGCTATTCCATCAACAATTCAAGCTTCGATGTGTACGTTACCATCGTCAGCGGCTTCTTCGGATTCCTGTTGCGGCGGATGGGATTCCCTATCGGCCCGCTGATCCTAGGCATACTCATGGGCGATATAATCGAACCCAACCTTAGGCGCACCTTGATAATCCATGACGGCAACTGGGGCGTCTTTCTATCACGTCCAATCAGCGTCGCCCTCATATCAATATCCGTGCTTTCATTTGCATGGCCGGCCTTGACGGCGTGGCGAAAAAAAGTTTCCGGAGGCAAATCGTGATGAAAAAATTCCTCAACAAACCTGAAGCATTCGTCGACGAAATGCTCGAAGGCATACTCGCTGCCCATCCCGGCCAGCTCAAGTCAGCAGGAAATGACCCGCGCTGCATAGTACGCGCGGATTCGCCCATTAAAGGCAAGGTAGCTTTGTCGACCGGTGGCGGGTC
>CAZKJA010000192.1:0-7364 GCA_964552925.1 uncultured Treponemataceae bacterium | reverse complement strand
CGAAAAATCCCGCTCCAGAGAGCGCCTGGAAGCGTCGCTCCAGGAAAAAGAGGTCTTATTGCGGGAGATACATCACCGGGTAAAAAACAACATGCAGGTGATCTCCAGCCTGGTCAACCTATCTTCGGACAAGGTGTCCGATCCATCCACGCAAGCGTTGATCGATGAGTTGCATCGCCGCATCGACGCAATGTCGATTGTTCACGAACAATTCTATTCAGCGGTCGATGTATCGAATATTGATTTTTCATTATACATTGCGCAACTTACCAACAATCTCATGGAAGAATACCAGATCAAGCCCGAAGAAATTTTCGTGGAACAGACGACGATACCATTGTTGCTGGATCTCGATTCGGCGATCCCGGCGGGCTTGATCGTTTCCGAGTTGGTATCGAACTCATTCAAAGCCCTCAGGAACGAAAGCAGCCAGAAAAGAATCCTGCGTATTTCAATGAATCGAAGCAATGATGCAGTTGTGACGATCAAGATACACGACAATGGCCCGGGTCTGCCACCGGGGATGGATCCAAAATCGGAACAGACGCTTGGGTTCAAATTGATGGAAATTCTTTCCAGGCAGCTGCATGGGTCGATTACTTTCGATTCCACCGATGGAACAAAGGCAATTCTGCAGTTTCCGCACGCAAAGTAGAATTGAAGGGAGCCGATCAAATGGGCGATTCCAAGAAATTTATGCTACTTGTCGATGACGAGCCTAATATCACCAACGCCTTGCGGCGCGAGCTCCAGGATTGGGCCGACGAGAACAAGGTGGAGATACTCACGGCGACGTCTGGTCAGATAGGCTTGAACCTGCTGGAAACGTATGGAGATGACACGGTGATAATCATCTCCGACCTAAAAATGCCCGAAATGAAGGGTTCCGATTTTTTGTTGGCGGTCAAGGTAAAGCACCCGCATATCATCTCCATCTTGCTCACAGGCTACTCGGAAACCGGGGAGGTGATAAAGGCGGTGAGCGCCGGCATCTTCAGCTATATGCTCAAGCCATGGGAACCCGCATATTTGATCGCCGAAGTACAGAAAGCCTACGAGCACGGCAACTTGCTGCGGCAGAGCGCCGAGTATCTCAAAAAGGTTGAGGAGGAACTCAAATGGGCCGGGGAAATGCAAAAAGCATTGCTCAAGCCCAACATCCCCAATTCAGCCGGGGTCGAATTCCGGGCAAGTTACCGGCCAGTGCAGGGTTTGTATTGCAGCGGCGATTACTACGATGTGATCGTCATAGGCGCGGACCGTTACCTGCTCCTTGTCGGCGATGTCGCAGGCCATGGAGTAAAGGCAGCTTTCATTACGGGCATCCTCAAGGCGATCATATACCCCGAATACATTCGCGGGATAATTGGCAAGGATTTCTCTCCCGGGGCATTCCTCTCCTGGCTCAACGAACGGATGAACTTTGAGTTCAGAAGCACATCGAGCATGCATATAACATTCTTCGCCGGGGTACTCGACATGAAGAACATGATCTTCAAATACGCCAATGCCGGCCACCACCATCCGTTCGTGCTGCGCAGCGGCAAGCCCGTTGAGCTTCCTGTATCCGGTACCAGCCTCGGGTTTGCCCAATCGATCAGCTACCCGGAGCAAGTGGTACGGATCATGTCGGGCGACCAGCTCCTGCTGTACACCGACGGCTTGGTGGAAATCTACTGCAGCCAAGGCAAGGATCCGGTCAAGCTACCGCTTCTCTTGTCCAAGGTGGAACCGGGGGATGATTATCATAGAAGGCTGCTCAATGCGGCGCTTGAAGAAGCGTCGGCAACCAGCTTCGATGACGATGTTACGATACTTACCGCGCGGGTCCTGTAGGCATGGATATCAGGGAATTAATAAACAGTAACTTCCCAAAAGACTCGTCAATTGATCTGGATTTCATGGCAAACGAAAACAGGATTGTCATCCGGCTCACAGGATCCCTTGACCTGCGAAGTTCATCTGCACTCCAAAACTTGCTTGCGTCGATAATCGCCGGGATGGATCTCGGCGTCCGGCTTATCGTCGATCTCCAAAACGTATCGTATATCCCTTCCGCAGGGGTCGGAGCGCTGACAATGGCGCTCTCGAGCGCAAAAAAACGCGACATCACGTTTCAACTCTACCACATCCAGCCAAAGGTCCGGTCTGTCTTCGATCTTCTCGGCTTCATGAGTTTTTTCGAAGAGGCAAAGAACGATGAATGACCCAAGAGCCGATGCCACCCAGGTGCATCTCGATGCACACATCGCCATCCTGACGCTGACAGCCGATTTGTGCAAGATTTTCGCGCAGGATGAATCCGAAAAGGCCAATCTCGCGGCTATCAACGCGATCGGCAAGGCTTTCGACGCGACCGAAGCCGCCCTCTTCTATATAAACAGTGAAAAATCCTTCAAAGTCTGCATTTCAGGAACCGACTACCCGATTGCATTGCCGGAAAAAAGATGGACTGCATGCGTAATGCCGAACAATGTCGAGAGATCAGTATCCCGCGTCGGGGATTGGTCGATCCCCGGCATCGGCAAGCCTTTGCCCGCCTGGATATCCGTATGCTTGTATGCTTCGAACAATCAAGGCGGGTATGTATTCATCGGTAAGGAAAAAGGTGAATGGAGCGATATCGAGGTAAACTCCCTGGCATCGCTCAAGGATGCCATCGCACCCGTAGTGAGGATCAGGCACGAACGCGCGGTGGAGGCGCACGCACGGGAAGAGGCCCAAAAGCAACTCGCCAAGAATGAGGCCAGGCTGAGGAGCCTCTTTGAAGGCTCCCGTGATATGATCTATACCACCAACGCCTTGGACATAATCACCAGCATAAACATCGCGGGCATTTTATTATTGGGCTACCCCTCCAAACAAGACCTTCTGGAAAAGCAGTTTCCCATTTTTACAGCCAATCCCGAAGACCGCAAGTCAATGCTCCAGAAGTTGAACCAGGATGGCTACGTAGACGATTATGAGATCATCCTCAAGAAGAAGGATGGCTCATCGATTTTCTGCCTTGAAACCGCGCATGCGATAAGGGATGGCAATGGTACCATCGTCGAACTTCAAGGAAGCATCAAGGATATATCAAACCGTGTGGAAAACGAACGCAAACTGTGGAAAATGAACCTGGAACTGGCTGAGGCCAACCTCAAGCTGCAAAAAACGCATACCCTCATGATCCAGCACGAGAAGCTTGCCTCCATCGGCCAACTGGCGGCCGGCGTGGCTCACGAGATAAACAATCCCCTTGGATTTCTCATAAGCAACAATAGCATGCTCGAGAAGTACTTAATGAAATTATATACTACTTATCTGGAAATTCCATCGAACAAGGAACCGGCGGCCGCAAATCCCGAACGGCAGGCTAGCATCGAGAGGCTGTTTACGGATTCGAAGGCGATATTCATGGAATCGAAGGATGGCTTCGACCGGATCGTCAAAATAGTAAGCAGCCTCAAGAATTTCTCCAGGATTGACAGTAACGCAAAACTCGATGATTTCGACCTCAATGCCGGGATAGAGAGCACTATCGTAGTCGCGTGGAACGAAATCAAGTATGTCTCTGAGCTTCGCAAGAATCTTGGCGATATTCCACACATCGTGGCCAACGGCAGCGAACTCAACCAAGTAGTACTCAATATCCTTGTCAATGCCGCCCAGGCGATAGGGAACCCTCCGCGCGAAGGCAAGGGTTTAATCGAAATCTCAACAAGGCTTGAAGGCGGGAACGTGCTCCTATCCATCCATGATGACGGTCCGGGCATCCCCAAGGAGCTGATGAACAAGATATTCGACCCTTTCTTCACGACAAAGGAGCCGGGGAAGGGTACGGGACTAGGTCTGAGCATTTCCTATGACATCATCGTGAACAAACACGGCGGAACGATTTGGGTCGAATCAGACCGGGAGACCGGTACAACCTTCTATATAACCCTTCCGGTTGCCGGTTCCAACAATCCGCGAAGCGAGTAATGTCCATGCGTGTTACAACTCCAGCCTCTTGGTAGCCGAAAGGATGCATGCGTTCAACTCATCGGCGGTGAATGGCTTCGCAAGGATGCCATCGAATATGGAACTCTCCTCGGCATCGATGCTGTCGGATCCGGTGACAACTACGATACTCGCATCATGATCTTGGGCGGCGTATATATCGCGTATCGCCTTGGCGGTCTCGTAACCGTTCATTCCCGGCATCATGAGGTCGACCATTACAAGATCGTACCGCGAGCGCGCGCAAGCTTCGATGGCTAGCGCGCCGCTCTGCACATCCTGGACAGACCAGCCGCCCATGCTCATCAACCTCCGCAATACTTCGCGGTTCATCGCGTCGTCATCCACCACCAATGCCGTCATGACTAGGGGTCTTCACTCCCGCACGTCGAAGAGAAACATGCGGAAAGCATTCGGGACATCCTGTCGGCCAAGCCTGCGAGGACCGCCCGTTCCTCGCTTGCATAATGCTCGGAAAAAAGCCCGACGAGTTCCCGCCCGTATGAACAGCCCAATTGGCCGAACCTTGCCGCGAGCGTCTCAAGCTGCGTCTTGACATCCACCCGGACATCGGAGGTTTCCGACAGCGCGCGCGACAACGCTGCCAACGCCGAATACGCATCGAGCCTGATCTTCTCGACGGATGGTATGAGCGGCATGCCGTCAGGTATCCTTTCACGTTCACGCATGGCATCCACGATTGCGGAAGAAAGCCGTAGTATATCGGCTGGCTTCTGAAATATCGACAGGAACTCCTTGTCCTGTTCCAATCCGTCAGCGGCTCCATGCGCCGTCATGGCGAACAACGGCATTTTCGCTGAAAAACGGGAACCGGGATAGCCGCGGATCATCCGCGCCAATTCTGTACCGTTCGTTCCCGGCATCCGGAGATCGAGAAGCGAGGCATCTACAAATTTGGTTTCCAGTATGCTGAGCGCCGTGGAAGCGCTCGAGGCGCAATGCACGCGGTAACCGTAGTTTTCCATCAGTGTACGCATATAATCAAGGTTCACTTCATTGTCATCCACGACGAGCACCGTGTATCTCGACGCGGCGGAAACCGAAATGCTCACGGGTCTGGCAGCGGGAACCATGACGGTGAAGCCACTGCCGTCACTACGTGCTACTTCGCTTCGGATTTCTCCGCCGAGGGTCTTTACGATATTCCTGGCGAGCGCCAAGCCGATGCCTTCATGAAGGTTCCGCGGCTCAATCAGCGAGCCGTTTCCGGAGATTCGCACAATCAGATGGGGAACATTGCCGGCCCGGTATTCCATCGAAGCGTCGACGGCGATGCTCCCGGATGCCATACGACGTAGCGACTCGTCGAATACATTGCTGAGAACCCGGCCCAAGCGGTCCGGTTCCCCCTGAACGGTATCGTCACGCTCGATCGTAAGCGAGAATCCAAGTCCCTTCGCCTTCGCCTTGGCGCGATATGCATCGCACTCCCGTTCCAAATATTCCTTGAAAGGAAAGCTAGTCCATCGCACCGGTCCCATGGCATCAATCGTTGTCCCGAAGTCCCGTATGCTATCAATCGTCCCCGACAAGGTGCGTGCAAGGGCGAGCACGGATTCCAAGTGCACCGCGGACTGCTCCGGATTCGCCAGGGCCGAGCGGATGGCCGCGACGATGGCGTCAACCGGATTCCGCATCTCCCGGGATATACCAGAAAGCAACAGCGTATTGTCCTCGCTCAATCGCTGGGCTTCGGATCTGACACTCTTCAATTGTTCTTCAATGGACTTCCTGGAAGACACATCCTCGGCGATGACAATGGAATGCGTTATCGCACCCGAGGGCGAACGAACCGGGGCCAGCAACAACTCGGCACGGAATTCGCCCTTGTCGGAACGGGGAACCAATGCATCTTCGCGCACCTCGAACCCATCCTGTACCGTCCGGACAAGGCTTGTCACTTTTTCCGGCAACAACGCGAAGAACCTGAAAATATTCTTGCCGATGACATCCGGGGGTGAGAATCCGGAAATTTTAAAGAATGACGGGTTGACGTATTCGACTTCGAATGCGTGATTGAGCATGAATACGCACACTCCGAGTTGGTCGATCGCCTGGTACAGTTTCCTAAGCATCTCCTCCGACTTGCGCCGGAAGCTCATGTCCCGGATGATACCGACCGATCCCCTGAACTCCCGTTTACCTTCATGCGCGTATTCCCCTGCGGCGCATACTTCCCCGTACGATATGACGCTGCCGATTACCTCGTTCTGGAGCCCCGCCGTTCCAGGCTTGCGCTTCAGCCGAACTTCCAGGTCGACGGTCCGTCGATCCACGCTCCGCCGTTCGTTGAACAGCTTGGGACTCGAGGCAAATCCAGTCCTGTTGCCGGAGAAGTCGGCCAACACCTGGTTTCTGTCGACTATGGCGGCGTCTCCATCGTGCAAGAGAACAGAGAAGTGCCTGCCCAGCAATTCGGAGCTCTTGTACCCGAGAAGTGAAATGGAATCGTTGATAAAAGTGATCACGCCTTCGGTGTCAAGTTCATACACTATATCGGGCAGCGCGTTCACGAGATCCTCGTACCGTTGCCCGTATTCAAGCATCGACCTACCATTGATTCCGTGGCAGGCCAACGCCGCTACCACCCCAGACACCCAGGCAGTTATTTCCGCGAACGGGTCTGGTTCCGGCCTCATGTCAAGACATTCGAAACCGGGAATGCTGCCTCCGATAACGGCAACGACGGGAGGAGAAGGCATTTTGTCGATTCCGGCGATCGATGCGGCAATCGTCGCATCGACCAACAGCACATCGGCGAAGTAGCCTTTTTCAGTCTGCATGCAATCACGCAGCGAATACTCCGAAAGGATTGTATTCACCAAGGCGCCGGCGACCTTTGATCGCACTGCCTTGGCCAAGCGTTTCCCCACCTGCGGATCACGGACGGCGATCGTAATGACTGGAACCAGTATCTTCTCGGGGCTGTCTGCCATCAGTACCTCGTGCAAGCGCCGCGGACATTCCTGATCCAAGCGGCATCCGATGCAAACTCATCGACACTCCTACCCATCCGCCAGGTCCAGTTGAAACCGTCAACCTTTCCCGGGACATTGATCCTGTCCGAACCGGGATCCCTGGATCGATGCTTGGCGGAGGCATCTATGGCGTCCTGGATTTGCAGCACGAACAGCATCGACGGAGCCTTGGCGAGCGCCTTGAGCACAGCAAGCGTCGTCTTGGCATCGAGCTCCCGCGGCACGGGCGACAATTCCGGGCAGTAGATCTCCGCGAAACCCTCGCGCCCGTCTTCATCCTCCCACCATCCGCGGAGCGTCGAGGTATCATGGACGCTCGGCGTACACACCGACAATTCCGGGTATGAATCCAGCGGCTTGAACGGTTGTCCCGCCTCGTCC
>CAZKJA010000191.1:0-7483 GCA_964552925.1 uncultured Treponemataceae bacterium | reverse complement strand
TCCCCCCGCCGCACGGATGCCGGCGGCACGAGCCTCTGGGCCATCAAACCGGTAACGCGCGCACCGAACACAAACGAAAGGATGAACAACGCCGGTGCTTTCATGCGCGCCAGTCTATCCTGCGGAGGCCAGCCTTGCCAGTGCCGAACCTTGCAGTTATAGTCGGGGTATGCAGGTTTACCTCGCCCTCCGCCGTTCCGCATACACCTTGGTGTACGGTATTCCGATCTGGTACCGCGTGCTCGCCTCGACGCTCGCTCTCGTCCTGCTCGCCAGCGCCATATCCTCGGGAGGCCTGGGAATCCTGGGCACTATACTACTGGGCATCGCCTTGTTCGCAGCGCTCTACGAGGAGCGATGGGTATTTGACGGCAACTCCGGCCAGTGCACGTGCAGGATCGGCCTTATCTTCGCCGCGAAGGGTCTTTCCTTTCCTTTCTCCGACGTGGCAGGGCTACGGATCGACCTTTTCATCAAAGGCCGCCTTGACCAGAAAGCCCCGACGCCCGATGAAAAACTACCCCCCGGTTCCCAAGTCCGCCTGATCATCGATACCAAGGCAGGCGAATCGTACATGATAGAATCGGTACCGATCAGACGGCGGGCATTGATCACCGCCAGCGCCGGAGAGATAGCCGCCACCCTGGGTATCCCGCTTGCGGTATGAACATCCTTCATGAGCCTTGTTCGCGGCGGGGTATTCCTTGACAAGCTCCTGTCCCAAGGTAAGAATGTCCAATCGTCCCATCCGTTTACCAACCCGCAACAACGAAGGGGTCGACAATACTTAAGGAGGGTTCCATGCTCATTCTTCTCGCGGACGCGTTCCGGGCGGATCTCCCGAAGCGCCTCGAGGTCTTTGGAGAGGTTTCGCAGGACATAGGCCGTCTCGGAGAAGCCGAAGTCATCATCGTCCGTTCCAAGACCAAGGTCGGCAAGGAGATGATCGATTCGGCTCCCAAACTGAAGTACATCATCCGCGGCGGCGTAGGCGTCGACACTATCGACGTGCCTTACGCGGAATCCAAAGGCATAACCGTCACCAACACGCCGGAAGCCTCGAGCGTCGCGGTCGCCGAACTGGCGTTCACGATGATGAGCGCGATGCCGTGCAATATCGTCGAGGCCGACAATTCGATGAAGCAGGGAAAGTGGCTCAAGAAGGAACTCGAGCGGACGGAACTCAACGGCAAGACCCTGGGCCTCGTAGGCATCGGCCGCATAGCCCGGGAACTCGCCATACGGGCCAGGGCGTTCGGCATGAAGGTCATCGCCAACGACAAGTACGTCACCCAGAGCGATGTCGCCGAGATGACGAGCCTCGAGCGGGTATTTACCGAGGCGGACTACATATCCTTGCACGTGCCTCTCACCGACGAGACACGGGGCATGATAAGCGCCGCCGCAATAGCCAAGATGAAGAAATCCGCCCGGCTCATCAACACGTGCCGTGGACAGGTAATAGTCGAAGCGGACGTCGCCGCCGCGCTCAAGGACGGAAGGCTAGCCGGATACGCAACTGACGTCTTCAACAAGGAACCGCCGGAAGGTTCGCCCTTGCTGGACGCTCCGCACACAATGCTCACGCCGCACCTCGGTGCATCGACGGAGGAAAATCTGGCGCGGCTCGGCGACAGCGTCGTCAACCGGCTCAAGCACTATACCGCCGGGAAATGACCGGCCAGAACAAAGGAGACCAAAAATGAAGCGCGTAATCAATTTTTCCGCCGGCCCCGCGGCGATCCCGCTCGAGGTTCTTGAACAAGCCCGCGACGAGATGGTCGACTGGAACGGCACCGGCTGTTCGGTGATGGAAGTCTCGCATCGCGGCAAGGAGTACGACGCCCTGCACCACGAGGCGATGGACCTGTTTCGCGAACTCGCGGGCGTGGGACCGGAATACAAGATCCTGTTCACCACGGGCGGAGCCAGTACACAGTTCATGATGTTACCCTGGAACTACCTGGGAACCGGGAAACAGGCGGACTACATCAGCACGGGCAACTGGTCCAAGGCCGCGATAAAGGAAGCCAAACGCTTCGGCACAATAACCCATCCGGCCAACATGGAACTCGAAGGCGGGCTCTTCCGTGCCATCCCGAAACAGGGAGAGCTGAAGTTCAACCCAGCCGCCGAGTACGTGCACTACACCAGCAACAACACGATTTTCGGCACCGAATGGCACTACATACCCGACGTCAAGGGAAAGCCGCTCGTATGCGACATGTCCAGCGATATCTTCAGCGGGCCGCTCGACTTCGGCAAGTTCGACATGTTCTACGCGGGGGCGCAGAAGAACCTGGGACCATCCGGCGTCACCGTGGTCGCCATCAAGGACTCATTCCTGGCCAAAGCCAGCGCCGACCTGCCGACGATAATGTCGTACAAGGTCTTCGCCGAGCATGACTCGATGTTCAACACCCCACCGTGCTTCTCGATCTACATTCTGAGCCTGGTGCTCAAATGGCTCAAGAAGAACGGCGGCCTGGCGGCGATGGGCAAGGTCAACGACGCCAAGCAGAAGACACTCTACGGGGCGATCGACGGCTCGGGCGGCTACTACTCCTGCCCCGTCCAGAAGGGCGACCGCTCGTGGATGAACGTGGTGTTCAGGCTGCCGAGCGTCGAGCTGGAAGAGAAGTTCATCAAGGACGCGAAGGCCGCGGGTATCGTACAGGTCAAGGGCTACAGGACGGTCGGGGGGATACGCATGTCCGAGTACAACGCCGTGAGTCTCGACAACATCAAGACAACGGCCCAGTTCATGGACGACTTCAAGTCCAAAAACCCCGCCTGAGAAGAATGGAATACGAAGAATTTGCACAGAGACACAGAGAAGATGAGGAATAGAAGCGAAAGAAGGTGATGAAAATAAATTTTAATATTGATTCTTCCGTGCCCCAATTTTTCATTTCTTCTCATCTTCTCTGTGTCTCTGTGTTTAATAATTACTGGAACGCAAACCTATGAAGGGTAAACGCGACATTCCGGAGATGAGCAACGCGGACCTCAAGCGGCTCCTGGAACAGGCGATGACGAGGTTCGAGAACTGGCGCGTCGATGTCGAGCGCAAACCCAACCCGATGATGATCCACTCGCTCAAGAACATAATGTCCATCATCGAGACGATCACCTCGATGAGCGACAGGCGCGTGGAATACTCGTACAAGGCCTTGGTGTCGAGGATGGCGGAGCTGATGAACGAGACGGCGGCCCTCAACATGGCGATAGTCTCGTCACTGAAGGATGACACGATCGACCAGAAGGAAATGGCGACAATCAGCAAGCGGCTCTTCAGTCTTGTCAATGCCGCCGCGGAGCTTGCCCGTCTCGTGCAGGACAGCTTCGGCGGCCCCGAACTGGGCGCCGACGTCGGCAAGGGGTTGATTCCGACGAAACGCAGGGTGGAAGTCGAAGAAGAGCCCGAAACCAGAAACAGGCGCCAGCCCTAATCCGCAAGGGCTTTCTTAAGGACGGAAAGCCTCGAGCCGCGGCCTATTGTCGATTCGAGCGCCGTCATGAAACGCGCGGAGTCAGTCCCCGACGCGGCAACTTTTGAAGCGAGCTCCGCCACCTCCGGGAACTGGCCTCCCTTGAGCCTCGAGCGTGCCAGCGCGAGCGCTATTTCACCGCCGGCCCCTGGATCGCGCAGGAGGGAGGCAATAACCGCGGCGGTCGTCATCGCGGCTCCGGTCTTTTCAGCCGAAGCGCGGGATCCGGAGGCCCACTCGACGACGCCCTTAACGGCAGCCCGGTCGAGCCCGTTCCTGAAGGCCATAGCCGCCGATACATAAAACCCCGGTGATGCTTCAAGGGGCGGCCAGGATGCCCCCCGTACCAAACCAGCCAGCCAGGTCCAGTTCGAGGCATCCTCCAGAAGCGCCTGCACGAGCACTTCCGGCTGGACGCCTTTGGCCACGGCCTCGCGTATGCGCGCGATGAAGGCGTCGACGGGAACGCCGGCCTCGATCGCCGGCTCGGCGATCAGCCGCAAACGGGCCGCGACTACCGAGAGCCCTGCAGCCTCCCTGGCGCTTGACAGCCAGGCGCCGAAGTTGGCGCTGGCATCCTTGCCGGAAAGCTCCGGGGAACCTGTGCGGGTTCCGGCCCCTGTGCCCGCCGGACCGGATTCGGCGCCGGTCCCGGGGCTTGCGGCATCGGAAGATTGAGAATTCCCACCGCCGACAGCCCCGCCGCCGCCCGTGGACGGACCTCCTCCTTGCGAACCGCCGGACTGCGCGGACACTGTGCCGCCCGCGATTACCAGGATCGTGAGAACTACGCCCAACAGCGCGGGAAACGATTTTCCAGACCGCCGCATACCACCTCCTAAAGCGAAATGGACGAACTCGACCCGCCGAAACCGTCATCGAGCAGCAAGGATCCCGCTGGGTCGGCGATCCAACGTTCGCCGTCGATGATGAAGTTGTACGCGTACGCCCTGCCCTTGCGCAGGGGTACGGTGATTTCCCACGATCCATCCTGCTTCCTGACCATTCCGTAGCCATCCGGTGACCACTGGTTGAAATCGGCCGCCAGATGGACGGAAGACGCCTCGGGAGCAACGAGCACAAAGCGGACATCGATTGTGGCATCGCTACGCATAAAGTTCACTGTAAGGATCGACGACAAGGCCGCGATGACCACAGCCGCCGCGGCCAGACTGGCTATGCGGAAGACATGCCTGCTCGGGTGGAACAATCCCGCTCCCGACCGGAAGCGGATTTTCGCCATGATAGCATCCGCCGTGGCCCCGGCGGCGCGACTGTCGCGCTCGAAGGGCGCCGGGAACGAGTCGGGCGTTGCATTTTCGCCGATATCGTCCCGGAGCGAAAGGAAGTCCTCGGCCAGTGCCCCGGATGAACGAGAACTTGTACTGTCGATCCGACGCGTACCCTTCATATCAATGTCTACCCTTCCCGGCGGGTTTCGGTTGCCTGGAATCGTCAAGAATCATTGAAAGTTCCTTGCGGGCACGGAACAACCTGGTTTTCACAGCCTCTTCCCCCAATCCGAGAGCCTTGGCTACATCAGACACGGCCAAGCCGGCAAAATAGTATAACTCCACAGGCGCCCGGTACGATACCGGCAACGAGGCTACCGCGGAACGGAGGCTTTCCGAGGCCAAAACGTCGAGCGCGAGTTCGGCTGGATCCGGGGACGCTCCGGCATCCTCCGAGCGGACCGCGGCTTCCGCGCCGGCGCGCTCGAGCAGGCTGGTCCTCGCGGCGTTCGATGCGTAGCGCGACTTCACCCTGTTCGCGGCTATCGCGAACAGCCAGGAACTCCAGCTTCCGGCCGGCTTGAACGAGCGGAGCGAACGGAATGCCCGGACGAACACGTCCTGGACCGCATCTTCGGCGTCGGAATCGTCCCCTAGCCTGGCCCGGCAGAAACGCCACAGACGCTCGCCGTAGCGGTCGACCAGCAGACGGAACGCCTCTGTATCGCCGGACAATACCCGTCCGACTATCGCGGAATCATCATCTTTGCCGTTCATCGGCGTTTACTATAGCACACGCCCGTCCTGGTAAAAATTCCTGCAACCGGCCCGAGGCGGCGGCGGTATACCTTGCATGATGCACAGGAGGTTCGATATGAAGAGATTGATTGCGATCGTAGTCATGCTGGCGATAGCCGGCATCGCCTTTGCCCAGGACGTTGTTGAGCCCGCGACGGAAAAAGAAGGCATCGCCCTGATCAAGCAACAGGCCGCGCAACTAAGGCTGGCCTGGAGAGACAGGACCGCGGCCACGGCCGCCCTCAAGGAGATGGTCAAAGCCCGGATCAGCGCCGAAAACGCATGGCGACTGGTCTCGGGCGCTCTGGACCAAGGACTGAAGGCCAGGGAAATGAAGGAGCTAGCAACCCAGGTACAGCTCGGCGCCAAACAGGGTCTCTCCCCCGAGGAGTGCGAGACAGCGGTTCAGGCGATGGTTCGGGAGCAGGTCCGGGAGCGCGAGCAAACATCCAGCGGCGCCACGGACAAGACTCAAACGCAGACGCAGGCCAGTACCGAGGTTTCGGCCGGTTCCGGAACGCCGGCCGGCCCGGTTGGCGGCCAGCAAACAGGCAAGGGCGACTGACGCGGACCAGAGCGGAATCACCGAGCCCGGAGCCGGCATCCCTGCCCTCCGGGCTTTTTTTATTAGCGGCCGCCGTACTGGACGCTAATCCGGGTTGAGCCGACCCAGCAACGCGTCGGCGCGCGCCCTCCATCGCTCCATCTCCATGCGGACTTGTCGGACGAAAGGATTGGTTTCCGGCGATCCGAGCACCGCGCGCATCTCCTCTTCGCCCCGGAACGTAGCTTTTCGGAAGTCATTGAGGTAATCCTTGCGTCGGGTAAGGTACACCTGTTCCTCGATGAAGCGGGTCGTGTCCGTGAAGCGTTCCACTTCCTTGGCGAAAACCGCCTCCTCGAGCGATTCCAGCCCCAGCAGGTCACAGAGCGTCGCCCAGGCGTGCTGGGCCTTGTCGAGCGGGTATTCGGCCCATAGCTTGGCGTATTCAGCGTGGATCTCGCTCCAGCCGTTGAGTGCGCCGATTTTTATGCTGTGGACAAGCAGCTCGACGCGTTCCCTCGGGACAAGCTGGCCGCCGAGGTTTTCCCACTCCCTGGCGCGGACGCCGGCAAGCACGTCGACCGCGTCCTGGAACGCCATGTCCTGCCGCTCGGCGAAGTAGTCGATGAGGACGCGCATCGCGTACCAGCGAAGCATGTGGCGGTACGCCTTGTACGCGCGCCTCGGTTTCTTTATCAAGACGCGGCGTCTCGAGTTCTCCATTCCTTCGCCGAGGATCTCGAGGGCGTCGATATCCTCCTTTTGTCCGACAAGCAATTCGCGGCCTCTCGCCCTGAGCTCATCGTCGTCCAGGTCGCCGACTGGTATTCCCGCGGCTTCGTCCCTGCGGCACGAGGCGATGCCCACGAAACGCTCCAGGAGCTCGAGCGAGGTGAAAGCCTCTTCGGCGATATCGGGCGCGAAGGGCGAGAATTCCACGTTCTGCTGGCGGTTCAGCCTCTTGTCCCTCGCGAGGAATTTCGACTCGTTCCGCAGAAGCGCGTACATGTTGTACATCCACCAGTAGGCGGGCATCACCTCGAGGCGGTCGCGGGAGGCGTCGTCGGCGACGAGCGAGAATGGGAAGGGAACGTCGAGTTCGAAACGGTAGTCGCCCTTGGCGAGGAGGCAATACGATGCGAAGCGGGAACTGTGCTTCACGGAGGTCGAAAGGCCTGGCCAGAATCCCCTGCCCGCGTCTATCTCGCCGTCGTTGGCTCTGGAATTGTGGTTGGAACCTATCGTCGCTCCAGCGGCCATATTCGACTGGCCCCGGACGAGCGAGGCGATGAGGAAGCTCGTGTTGTGGTGCTGCTCGTGGGCCGGGAATATCAGGTTGTTGAGGATTTCGCAGCAGGAGACCGTGGAATTGTCGCCGAGCATCGAGTGGATGAGCCTGGCACCGTACTTGAGGGACG
>CAZKJA010000190.1:4273-7540 GCA_964552925.1 uncultured Treponemataceae bacterium | reverse complement strand
AAGGTGGTAGTCCGCGACGTCTTCATAGCCAGCGACACGGGGCGCCCGATCAACCGCGCTTCGGTCGAAGGCCAGATGGAGGGCGGCGTCGTGATGGGCCTGGGGTACGCGCTTTCCGAGGAGTACAGGGAGGAAGCCGGGGTCGTCAAGACCGACACCCTCGGGAAGCTCGGGCTCTGGAGGATAGGACAGGTGCCGCGGATCACCTGCCTGATGGTGGAGGATCCCCACGCAGACGGGCCTTTCGGCGCCAAGGGGATGGGTGAATTGCCGATATCGATGGGGCCGCCGAGCGTGGCCCACGCGATCCACGAGGCGCTCGGCGTCTGGATCCATTCCCTGCCGATCACGCCGGACAAGATACTCGCCGCCTTGCGGAAATGACAGCCCGATAGAGGAGAGCACGATGGGAACTATAGACGCGAACAGCAAGGAATCGCTGCCGGACCTTGCCAGCCTTGAACGGGCCGTGAGGGAAATCAAGGGCTACATACTTACTTCGCTGCATTGCGCCGGTTCCGGGCATACCGGAGGTTCCCTCTCCGCGGCCGAGCTTGTGACAGTCGCCTTCCTGTCCGAGATGCGGCACAAACCGCACGAAAGCTCCTGGCCCGACAGGGACCGGTTCTACTTCTCTGCTGGCCACAAGGCTCCCCTCTGGTACGCCGTACTCGGATACTGCGGCTATTACCCGCCCGAGGATACTGCCACCTTGAGGAAGCTCGAGAGCCCCTTCCAGGGACACCCGGACATGGGCAAGACAACGGGGGTGGAAATTTCCTGCGGATCGCTCGGACAGGGCTTGAGCGTGGCGGTGGGGGATGCGCTCTCGGCTCGTATCGGCGGGAAGTCATACAGGGTATTCTGCCTGATGGGGGACGGGGAACAGCAGGAAGGGCAAATCTGGGAGGCCGCGATGGCCGCCGGGCACTACAAGCTCGACAACCTGGTCGGGATAGTAGACAAGAACAAGCTCCAGATCGACGGCCAGGTAGACGAGGTGATGGGCATCGACCCGATCGGCGCCAAGTACGAGTCGTTCGGATGGCACGTAATCGAGTGCGACGGCAATTCCGTCCCCGCGGTCATGGCCGCCTACGAACGCGCACGTTCGATGAAGAGCAAACCCACCCTCATAGTCGCGCGGACGGTCAAGGGATCCGGCGTCAGCTTCATGGAAAACCAGGCGTCCTGGCACGGCAAGGCGCCGAACAGGGAAGAACTCGAGCTGGCCCTTTCTGAGATCGGCGTCGAGCATGTTCCCGTCGAGCGGATGATACGCCTCGCCTGCGAACACCAGGCGAGAGTCGACGTGATGCTCGAGGAGCGGATGCCCGCCTTCTCCCGCGATTACTGGTGGAACGCGCAGGACGCTATGAAGGTCGAGATGAAGCCAACGCGGAAAGGATTCGGCGAAGCCCTGAGGGATACCGCCGATGAACGAGTCTGCGCTATCGGCTCGGATATCTCTACTTCTATCTGCATAGACGAATTCTACCGCACGAAACCGGAACGCAAGAATCGATGGTTCAGCATGGGTATCGCCGAGCAATCCGCGACATCCGTCGCCGCGGGCTTGGCGAAGAACGGCTACATACCATTCATTGGCACGTACGGGGTATTCGCGGCCGGACGCGCGTTGGACCAGCTCCGGACAACAGTCTGTTACGGCAATTTGAATGTGAAGATAGCCGGGGCGCATGCGGGAATCTCCGTCGGGCCCGACGGCGCGACCCACCAGGCACTTGAAGAGATATACCAGATAGGCGGACTCCCGAACATGACCCTCTTCTCGGGCTCCGACTCCGAGGAGACCCGGAAGGTCACGGCCGCCTCCATCGTCACGCCAGGCCCATGCTATCTCCGGTTCGCGCGGGAGGCGACGCCCGTCGTCACCGACGCGGGCACCCCCTTCGAGGTCGGGACCGCGACGGTGATCCGTTACAAGGGAACCGAGCGTGATAGGTTCATCGACGCGTTCGAGACTGTCCTTTCAACCGCGTACCGTGGAAGCGGGGAGGCCCTCACGATCATGGCTACGGGACCGGTTGTCGCGGAGGCGATGAGGGCGGCCTGGATCCTGAAGCGGGAATTCGGCGTCGAGACCCGTATCATCAACTTCTCGACGCTCAAGCCGCTGGACACGGAGGCGGTAGTCGCGGCGGCCGCAGAGACCAAGGCGATACTGACGGTGGAGGAGCACCAGAAGGGCGGATTCGGCAATCTCGTCTCGTCGGCTATCCTCTGCTCCGGCGTGGTAGCGCGGAATCCCGTACGCTTCGCGATGATGGGCATAGAGGACCGCTTCGGCACTTCCGGGGCTTCATGGGAGTTGATGAAGTATTTCGGCCTGAGCGCCGAGTTCATCGCCAGGAGGGCCAAGGTTCTCCTCAACACAGGCCGCTAGGTCAATACTTGAACGAGCTCTCGCCTATGAACTCCCTTACAATGCTGTCCTGCGGCGCGTACTGGGCGGGTATCGGCGCGAAGAACGACAGGAAGTTGAGTAGCCGCTTCGCCTCGCAGTATTCGGGGTGCATAGGCTTGACCGAGCGCAGGAGCGGTTCGGCGTATACCTTGAGCACGCCGAGTTCGTAATCGAGCGCCGAGTTGAGCGCCGCGTCGGCGGAATTCTGGTACGGGAAGATGTGCAGGCGTTCCCCGCGCTGTACGCTCGGCCACATCTTTATGGTGTCGAGCGCGCTTCGTCCGCGGAATTGGTTGTCCCTGACGAGGCGCCGAAGCAACCTGTTGTCTGTCGTCGATATCCTGTTGTGTTCGTCGAGGTTGATCTGCGTGAGCGCCGAGACGTATATCTTGAACTTGTGCTCCTTGGGGATCCTCGGGGTCAGCCGGTCGTTCAGGCCGTGTATGCCTTCCATGACCAGGATCGTGCGCTCGCCCAGCCGTATGCGCTTGCCCGACGGCCTGCGGTCCCCTGATTTGAAGTCGAAGGCAGGAAGTTCGACTTCCTTGCCCTCGAAAAGCTCGACAAGCTGCTCGTTCAGGTATTCGACATCGAGGGCTTCGAGGCATTCGAAGTCGAAATCGCCGTTCTCGTCCTTCGGCGTGCGCGTCCGGTCTACGAAGTAGTCGTCCAAGCCGATCACCATCGGCTCGAATCCTAGCACGCGGAGCTGGATAGTCAGCTTCTTCGAGGTGGTTGTCTTGCCGGAGCTCGAAGGCCCTGCTATGAGCACTACCTTTGTGCTCTCGCGCCTCTCGGCGATCTGGTCGGCCAGCTCGGAGACCCGTTTGTTCATGAGG
>CAZKJA010000190.1:0-4263 GCA_964552925.1 uncultured Treponemataceae bacterium | reverse complement strand
GGATTCCGCCACTGTTATGTAGTCCCTTATCTTCTTCGGCGCGTTGATGCGGTTGAGGGCTCCGACGCTCGATACGCCAAGGATACCCGAACGCTTGCGGGAATCGTCGGTGATCTTGTACAGGAGCGGGTCGTCCTCGAACGGCGGGATCTGGTCCGGATTTTCCTTGCGCGGGTAGCGGATGAGGAACCCTTTGTCGTACGCGAGCAGCTCGAAGGTCCGGAGCACGCCTGTCGAGGGCACAAGGGGCGTCACGTGGAGGTCACGGAAGCCGGCGCATTCGTTGAGGGCCAAGCGCGGCTCGTTTGTCATCTCGAGGAGGAGGAGGGTGTCTTCCTGGCCGTTCTCCCTGAACCACTCCATAGCGTCCTCGTAACTCCACCATTGCATCGCGATGGGTATGTCGCGCGCGACGAGTTCGCGCATTTTCTTGTCCAGGGCCGCTATATCGGAGTCGGTGACGTGGCTGTCCGCGAAGCGGTGGTAGAATCCGTAGCCGATTGATTGACCGACGACGAGGCCCCGGCCGGGAAACAGGTCGCGGGCCGCTATCGCCGCGAGGAAACAAAGCGAACGGCGGTAGGAGGACGCCCCCTGGACCGAATCTATCATCACGGGTTCCATCCGGCAGTTCGTCATGATTGTCGCGTCGAGGGATTGCAGCTCGTTGTTTATGAGCACGGCGGCGAGAGGCTGGGAGAGCGGGCCGAAGCCGCTCGTCGTTTCCGACGCCTTGATGCCCGAAGGGTACGCGACTGATGCGCCCGATGGATAGCGGATTGTCACCTGATGCATGCTATCTCCTACTAAAGAATTTTCAAAATGCGAACGCATTTTGAAAAAGGTTCAAAAACACGTAGTATACTTTCGAAGCCCGACGCCATAGTATATTACAACGCTCACCGGGGGTGCCATGATTAATGTAAAAAAAGTCGCCGCAGCGATGCAAGAGCTCTCGAGGCTTATCGTTCCCCGCACGGGATGGGCTTGATCGTGGTACGGCTTCCGTCATGGTACCCGGGCTTCGTAGCGCCGTCGGCGGATCGCGGCGCGGAGATTCACTCGGAACTAGAGTCGCGCGGCGTGCACGCCAAGACGCTTGAACTCGGCGGGGGACGATTCGTTGTCGCGTGGCCGAGGAACAGCGTCCGGGATCCGCGGTACCGCATCAAGGTGTTGACCGCCCATCACGACCGCGTGAGCGGAACCCCAGGAGCCTTGGACAATTCCGCGGCCTGCGTCCAACTCGTCGACTTCCTGTCCTCGGCAGAGCAGTCGTTCAACACGCTTGTTGTGTTCACCGACCGCGAGGAACTCGGCGGCTCGTCACCGGCCGAGCAAGGTTCCTACGCCATCGGCAAGGCTTTCGCCGGCATGGGGATACGCGCGCCGATGGTGTTTCCGTTCGATGTGACGGGTCGTGGCGATGCCATCGTGCTGTCGAGGGCGGCGGATACCCTGATGGCAAAGCATGGAAAAGCCGTCGAAGGCTTCGCGGGCCTTTCCGCCGTCATCGAGGAGACCGACGCGATGGCGGACTCGGTCGCCAGGATCATGGCCGGCAGGGCACCGGTGTACAGGACCGCGGTGCCGTTCGGCGAGGACCTGGGTTTCATCTGCGCCGGAATCCCGGCGTTGACAGTGACTATGCTACCAAGGGACGAGGCGGAAGCCTTGGCAACCCGTCCAGGCCTGCCGGCGTGGGCATCGCCCTCCGCGCCGGGCTCGTCTATGCCCGATACCTGGCGCTGCCTGCACGGGAGCGACGATGTACCCGGTTTGTACACCAAGGAAGCCTTTGAAGTGGTCGGCAGGCTGCTCTCGCGCTTGTCGGCCTGGCGCGTACCGGCGCCGATCGCCTGAACACGCCATAACTTGACTTGCTCAGAGGCTCTCGATCGCCTGGCCCAGAAGCAGGGTGATATCATCCTCGAACGCGGAATATTTCAGCTGGGCGATCAGGTCGGTGATAATACTGTCAGCCATTGAATCAAGGGAATCACTGAGGGTGGAGGCTATGCTTCTCTCCAGCCCCTCAAGGCCGAACATCGAATCGTCATCGGTGTGGGACTCGATGATGCCGTCAGTATAGAAGACGAGTATATCGCCGCCGGCGAAGGGGATGGTGGATTCTTCGAACGTGTAATCATCGAGCATGCCGACGATGGGGTTGTTGGCCTCCATTTCGGTGAATTTCCCGTCTGGATGGGCGAGCAGTTGCGGCGGGTGCCCGGCGTTGCAGAAGGAGCAGGTCATCGATGTAAAATCGAATACCGCGTAACATGCGGTGACATAGTGTTCGGTTTCTATGATTTTCGAGAATTCGGCGTTCAATTTGGTGATCACCTCCGCGGGGCCCTCTTCGCGCACTGCCAGGTAGTCGAATGTGCTCTTGATCATCGCGGTTATGAAGGCGGGGGCTACGCCATGCCCCGACACATCGCTGATCATCACACCTGTCCGGTTTCCGGGCAAGGCGATGATGTCGAAGAAGTCTCCTCCGACCATCGCCATCGGTATGTAGCGGTGGGTAAACGATACGAGGTCTTGATTTGGATACGACTTTGGAAGCAGGCTCTTCTGCAACTCCACCGCCAGGTTTAGATCCGCCATCATCTGCCGGTTCCTGGACTCCATCGTCGACATTTCCCTTTCAAGACGTTTGATCCGCTGCTTGAGTTTGCGGTTTACCCCTTCGGTTTGACGGAACCGATCGAGTTCCGCTTTTTCATACGACGCTCCGGTGACCGTGGACGCAAGGCTTTGCCCTATTAGCGTGGACGGCTCGCGCCCCAGGAATTTCCTGTCATCGGGAATTATACCGGTTATTCTTTCATATTCGTCGACCGCGAGCAGTGTTGACCGCCCTCTGTGGAGCATGGAGGCGAGTTGCTCGATTGACTTGTCGGAGCGTTCGTCGATGATGGTTCCTCCCGGAAATGCGGCCTTGGAATGCCCGAGAGTATAGTCTATCATGGAATCCGGAATCGGAAGGAAAAGTATCGATGATAACGAATACGGAAATACCGCTACGCAAGGATGTCCCCGCCGCGCATCGCTGGGACCTTTCCAGGCTCTCGAAGGACGAAAAGTCGTGGGAGAGCGATCTCGGAACGCTCGAGGCGATGATCGACAAGATCCCCGCATACAGGGGAACGCTCGGCGCTTCCTCCGACGCCCTGCACGCGACGCTCGTTTTCGCAAAGGAATACAGGATGCTCGAGGAGCGCCTCGGGTACTATGCGCAGCTCCGGCAGTCCGAGGACGAGGGTAACTCCGCCTCGCGCGCCCGTATGGGCAGGTACATGATGGCCGCGACGAAGGGAGCGGGAGCCTGGAGCTGGTTCACCCCCGAGCTGCAATGCGTGCCGGACGCGTCGATCCAGGAGTGGATGGCGGAAGGACGCTTCTCCGAGTTCGGCGTGTACCTGGGCAGGATCTTGCGCTACAAGCCCCATATCCTGACAGCGGGCGAGGAGCGGCTCCTGGCGCTTGCCTCCGACGCCGCCACGACGCCGCACGAGGCATTCTCGGTGCTGACCAACGTCGACCTCGATTTCGGCGCTGTCGATACCCCGGACGGAAAACGGCCGTTGTCGCAGTCGAGTTTTTCGTCGTTCATGCAGAACCCCGACAGGAATATCCGCAGGGCGGCCTACAAGCAGTTCTACGCACAGTACGACGCGCACAGGAATACGCTGGCCCAGCTGTATTCGGGGCAGTGCAAGCTCGACCATTACCAGTCGTCGGTACGAAATTTCGGTTCGAGCCGGGCGCAGGCGCTCTTCTCCGACGACGTGCCCGAGAGCGTCTACGACAACCTTGTCGGGACCGTAAACGACAATCTGCCCGTCCTGCACGATTACTACGAGTTGCGCAGGCGCGCGCTGGGGCTCGACGAGCTGCGGCATTACGACGTCTACGTGCCCCTCGTCGCCCAGGTGAAGGTCGAACATAGCTGGGAGCAGGCGGTCGACGTGGTGTCCAAGGCCCTGGCACCTTTGGGGAGCGAGTACGTGTCGACGCTCAGGGGAGGGCTCCTGGGTAGCTGGGCCGACAGGTACGAGAACAAGGGCAAGCGCTCGGGCGCGTTCTCGGCTGGTTCCTACTTCGGCGATCCCTACATCCTGATGAACTACAAGAGCGACGTCGTCCGCGACGTGTTTACGATGGCCCACGAGGGAGGCCATTCGATGCACTCCTGGTATTCGGCCGCGGCCAATCCGTTCATGCAGTACGGCTACACGATATTCGAGGCCGAGG
>CAZKJA010000189.1:0-7546 GCA_964552925.1 uncultured Treponemataceae bacterium | reverse complement strand
GGTCGCGGACGAAGACGACAAGCCTCTCGCGTCGCCGTTCGTGGGTCCGCCACAACTCGTCGTCGCTGATCCTGTCGATGCGGTCCCAGGTATCCAGGTTGGTCGGTTCCTCGGCGAAGCGCGGGCCGAAGTAACGGTCGAGCACCTCGAGCAGGGTATACGGGATCCAGGTACGGGGATGGACTCCGTTCGTCACGTAGCCTATCGGGATCTCGTCGGTAGGCAGCCCGGGCCAGATCGCCTTCCACATATCGCGCGACACGTGCCCGTGAAGCTCTGAAACCCCGTTGGCGTACGCGGAAAGCTTGAGCGCGAGCACTGTCATGCAGAAGGGTTCCATGTCGTCGTTCGGCCTCTCGCGCCCGAGGGCCAGGAAGGACTTCCAGTCGAGGCTGAGACTTCCGGACATCGGACGGAAATACTTTTCCATCAGTTCCACGCTGAAACGCTCGTTGCCCGCGAGCACCGGCGTATGCGTGGTGAAAATATTCGTCGCCCACAGCGCCTGCGAAGCCTGCGGGAAGGACAGGCCCTTTTCTCCCATCACCTCGCGGATACGCTCGAGACCGAGGAAGGCCGCGTGGCCTTCGTTCATGTGGGCGACCACCGGGTTAATGCCAACGGCGCGGAGCGCGCGGATGCCGCCGATGCCCAGGAGTATCTCCTGCCGTATGCGCACTTCCTTGTCGCCGCCGTACAGCGTCGCTGTGATGGTCCTGTTCGAAGGGATGTTCTCGTCGATGTTCGTGTCGAGGAGCAACAGCGACGACCGCCCCACCTTGACTTCCCACACCTGGGCGATGATGGTTTCCCCGGCCATGTCCACCGATATCTTGATCGGGTTGCCTATCACGTCCTCGCAACGGCGCACCGGCATGTTGTACCAGTCGTTCTCGGGGTATTCTTCCTGCTGGAAACCGTCGGCGTTAAGGTACTGCCTGAAATAGCCCTGCCTGTACAGAAGCCCGACGCCGACGAGCGGCAGCCCGAGGTCGGAGCTTGTCTTCATATGGTCGCCTGACAGTATTCCAAGGCCGCCGGAGTATATCGGCAGGGACGAATCCATGCCGTATTCCATCGAGAAATAGGCGATGGAATCCTTGTAGGAACCTTTGTACCAGGCTTGCCCTTTCTTGTACGCCTGGAATTTCCCGTAGACTTCCCGCAGGGCGGCCAGGAAGGAATTGTCGGCCGCGAATGCATCGAAGCGTTCCTGCGGCACCATGCCGAGCATCTTGGCGGGATTCTGGCGGGAATGGCTCCATATCTCGTAATCGAGCCTTATGAACAGCATTATCGCGTCGAAATTCCAGGATATCCAGAGGTTGTGGGCCAACTCGTCGAGTGCGGCCAGCGATTCGGGTATCTTCGGCTTGACGGTATGGGTCAGGATCTTCATTGTTCACCACCGTATCGGCATCGTTGGATAGCGCCCGGGCGCGGCGCATTCCGAACATGATAATCGACACGGGGACTGCGAGGCAACGTCCGACGGCTTATGGTATGCCGTTGTCGAAATTGGGAGCCTCGATCTCGTTGAAGTAGCGTGCCGTACCTACTTTCAGCTCATCGGTCGATTTCTCGTCGCAGACCACGACGACCCTTGGATGGAGCTGGAGGCACGAGAAGGTCCACAGGTGGTTGACTCCCTCCTCGATCGCGTGCCGGAGAGCGCGCGCCTTGTTCGCGCCCGAAACCAGGATGATAACCTCCCGCGCGTCCATTATAGTGCCGACGCCGACGGTGAGGGCGGTCGCCGGCACGGCGGCTGGAGCTCCGCCGAAGAAGCGGGAATTGGCCTCGCGGGTATCTTGTGTCAGGGTTTTCACCCTGGTCCTCGACGAGAGGGACGAGCCGGGTTCGTTGAAGGCTATGTGCCCGTCGCTTCCCACCCCCCCGATGAACAAGTCTATGCCGCCGGATGCGACGATTGAGTCTTCATAGCGCCTGCACTCGGCGTCCAGGTCGGGCGCATTGCCGTCAAGGATATGGGTGTTCGCCGCCGGTATGTCCACCTTCGAGAACAGGTGTTCGCGCATGAAACTGTGGTAGCTCCGCGGATCCTCGAACGGCAGGCCGACGTACTCGTCCATATTGAAGGTGATAACGTTCTTGAAACTCAGGACGCCACGACGGTGAAGCGCCACCAACCGAGCGTACAGGCCTATCGGAGAGGAGCCGGTCGGCAGGCCGAGCACGAAGCGCTCGCCGCCCTTGCCCGCAATGATGCGCCTTGCCACGTAATTGGCGGCCCATTCGGATACCCCGTCGTAGTTTTCACGTATTACAAGCCGCATCGGCGCTCCCTCCACAACCCAAGGCCATATCCGGTCAACCAAGATCGTTCCGTATGAACTTGCCGGCCACCATCGACGCGAGCACCTCGAAGCCCTTGTCGAACACCACGATGTCGGCCTCGTACCCCGGCACCAGCAATCCGCGCTTCCCGAGCCCTATTATACGCGCGGGGTTGCTCGAGGCCATCTCCACGGCGGCCTCTACAGGCACACCCCAGTCAGCCAGATTATGGACGCCGCGCATCATCGTCAAGCACGAACCGGCCATAACCCCGTCGCTTTTGCGGATGAAGACCCCGTCCTTCTTCTCGACTTCCTCCCGGTTGGCGAACATAGGGCAGCGCTCCTGCTCCGTTGGCTTCAATGAATCGGTCACCAACACCACCTTGCTTTGCGGTTTGTCGCGCAGGAGAAGCCGTATCAAGTCGGGATGCACGTGCTTCCCGTCCGCTATAATCTCGCATGACAATTCCGGATTGATGAGTATCGCGCCGACGGCGCCCGGATCGCGGTGATGGAGGCGGCTCATCGCGTTGAAGAAATGCGTCGAGTGGAGGATGCCGGCCTGCATGCCCTCCATCATATTATCGTAGCTCGCGTCGGTGTGCCCGGCCTGGAGCACGATGTTCCTCGACATGCAATAGAGCGCCAATTCCCTCATGCCCTTGAGTTCGGGCGCGACTGTCATGTTCGTGATGTGCCCCTGCCCGGAATTGTACAGCTGCTCCATCACCTCGAGGTCCACGGGAAGGACAAATTCCGGTTGCTGGACGCCTAGCCGCGCGAGCGATATGAACGGTCCCTCGAGGTGGACGCCCATCACGCGGGCCCCGGTCTCCCTGCCCATCGCGCCGACGCAGGCCTCGATCGATTTTTTCATGTCGCCTAGTGCCATCGGGTAGATCGTTGGACAGAACGCTGTGACTCCGTAGGCTCCGAGGCGGTCGGACATCGCCATTATCGCGTCGACCGACATGTCCTCCGTGCCGTAGCCGGAGAAGCCATGGATATGCGAGTCGATAAGGCCCGGCGCTATGTACGCGCCGCATGCGTCGAAAATCCTGGTATCGGATGGGAAGTTCTTGTGGACAAATCGTTTTTCGGAGAATACGTCCGCGATGCGGCCATCCTCGACGAGCACCGCGCAGTTTTCCATGCGGGCATAACCGGCGAGCAGCGTGGCGTTATGTATACAGGTCAGGGACATCGTATACCTCCAAAAAGCCTACCTCTGATAAATATCATATATTCAGCCCGATTCTGCAACAATATTTTATGAATATCAATAATACTTGAAATTATATTCCACGGAAATATAATAATATGCTAGAATGAAGGTAATGGCGCGTTCAATCGCGGTTGACGGCCGGAACGAGTGGATGGAGAGACGAATGACTGGCGGAGTAGCGCTTCTCAAGGAAATCGTGGAATCTTGTACCGACTCGGAACGCAAGATAGCTGAATACCTGATAGGAAACCCCAAGACCGCCGTCTTCTGCACGATAGCCGAGCTGGCCAGGCAGGCCGACACCAACCCGCCCGCGGTGATCCGGCTGTGCAAGCGCGCGGGCCTCACGGGCTACCGCGAACTGCAGATCCTCCTGACCCGCGACTTATATTCGGTTTCCGGGAACGCCATGGAGGAACCGCCTCCGGCATTCGAGCTCGACTCGAGCCAATCGGTCGAGGTAATAGCCAAGACGATAGTGGCCAAAACCTCGGACGCCGTAGAGCGCGTGCTGTCGCTCATCAACACCGGCGCCATAGAACAGGCGGCCGCCGCCGTGCTCGGGGCAAGGTCGGTAGCGATCTTTGGCGTCGGCGCCTCCGCCAACGTCGCCTACGACCTTTACCAGAAGCTGTCAAGGATCGGCATCCCCTGCTCGTTCTCTTTCGACGCGGATGTCCAGATAAGCGTCGCCTGCGGCTTGTCCCCTTCCGACACCGCCATAGCGGTATCGTATTCGGGCAAATCGATGCACACTATCACCACGGCCGAGGAAGCCAGGCGATCGGGAGCCAGGCTCGTCGCGATCACCGGCGTCGGACCGAGCGCGCTCGCGAAACTCGCGGACATCGTGCTCAACGTGCCGGCGACCGAACCCTTGCTCAGGACGGGAGCGTCCCTTTCGCGCGCCACGCAACTGGTGATGGTCGACATCCTCTTCGCGACTATCATCTGCCGGAGCATCGAGAGCTCCATCCCCAGGCTGGAACGGAGCCTCAAGGCCGTCCATGAGCAGGACTACAAGCCTACGGGGGGTTCCTGAGCCGGTTACGCCCCCCTCGGGCTGGTTCCAAGGCATGACTAATGGAAGGACAGGATTCACGGTATGGAAACGCTGCATAGCGATGAGCGCCACGTCGGGGCAAGCACGGCGATCGACCTTTCGGGAATGACTACCGAACGGGAGAATCCGGCAAGCGCCGATATCGACTCCCGGAGCACGCGCGACATCCTCGGGATAATAAACACCGAGGACAAGAAGGTGCCCCTTGCCGTCGAGAAGGTCATCGACCACATCGCGGCCCTGGTGGACGATGTTGTCGCGTCCTTCAGGAAAGGCGGAAAGCTCGTCTACATCGGCGCCGGCACTTCGGGGAGGCTCGGCGTACTCGACGCCTCGGAGTGTCCTCCTACCTACGGGACGCCCCCTTCGATGGTCCAGGGTTTGATCGCCGGCGGCCGCGAAGCCCTCGTCCGCTCGGTCGAGTGGGCGGAAGACAAGGAAGACCAGGGCGTCAAGGACCTGGAAGCGACAGCGTTCACCGAAAAGGACGTCCTCATCGGCATCACCGCGTCAGGACAGGCTCCGTACGTGCTCGGCGCGATGCGCAGGGCCAAGGCGCTCGGGGCCGTCGTCGGCGCGATCTCGTGCAACGCAAACTCAGGTACCTTCGAACTCGCCGACCACCGCATATTCGTGGACGTGGGGCCCGAGGTGGTGACGGGATCGACACGGATGAAGTCGGGCACCGCCCAGAAGCTCGTGCTCAACATGATCACGACCACGGCGATGATCCGTCTGGGCAAGGTGTACAGGAACTTGATGATAGACCTGACTCCGGTCAACAAGAAGCTCGTCGAGCGCTCGAAAAACCTCATAATGAAAGCGACCGACTGCGACCGCGATGCAGCCGAAAAAGCATTCGCCGCCTCGGGCAGGAAGCCGAAGATAGCGATTGTGATGGTGCTTCTAGGCATCGACGCGGCGCAAGCCGAGCGACTCGTGGCAGCCAACGACGGCCACCTTTCCAAGGCGGTCGAAGCCTTCAAAGCTGGAAGAGCCTGAGGACTGGCACAAGGTGGACGGGTGGCTGTTCGGTATCGATGGAGGCGGAACCGGTTCGAGGATAAGGGCCGAATCCCATCAAGGAGCCTTGTTGTACCAAGGCCATGGCGGGAGCACAAATCCTGAATCAAATGAAACCGGAGCCGTCTCCGCCGTGTTGGAAGGTCTTCTTGAAGGCGTGTTGGCCTCGGGGCTGGATCCCCGCGCCTGTCTTGCGGGCTATATCGGTTCCGCCGGAGTAGACAGGGTTGAAAGCAAGCTGGCGATGGTCGAGACGGTGCGCAGGGCATTTCTCTCGGTTGCGCACTTGACGGGGACCGGACCGCTGCTCGAAGCTGGGAACGACGCCGAGCCCGCGCTTTCGGGTTCGCTTGGAGACGTGGAAGGCTACCTGCTCGTAGCCGGGACTGGTTCGATAGCGTATGGCCGGACCCGCTCGGGCAGGACCGCGCGGGCAGGCGGATGGGGTCACCACCTGGGAGATGAAGGATCCGCCTACTGGATAGCCTTCGAGGGAGTCAAGCGCGGCATACGGTCGGCGGAAGGGCGTGAGCGGGCAAGCGGGCTCATCGAGGCAGCGATCGCCCACTTCGGCCTGCCGGACATGCCCTCGCTTATACCGTTCGTCTACAAGCATTTCAGCAAGGCGCGCATCGCGTCGTTCGCGCCTGTCGTTGCGCGTATGGCCGAAGATGGCGACCCCTTGGCCCGGATAATAATGGACGGAGCGGCGGAGGAACTCGTTTCACTTGTCGCATCGGTCCACGCCAGGCTTGCCGAGGAGATCGTCCACGGACGGCTGGCCTTGCACGGTGGCCTGATGGACAAGAACAGGCAACTACGGGACGCGGTGGCCACACTGCTTCGCAACCGCCTGCCGGAACTCGAGATTGTGACGGCCGCGGGAGACGCCCCGGAAGGCGCTTGCCGGCTGGCCAGGATGCTGCTCAGTCCGGATCGTTCCTGGCGCTAAAAATCCCCTTCAGAGCGCCGAGTATCCCCTTCGGAACCGGCGCCGTCCCCGGCGTTGTATCCGGCGCTTTTGCCGGCGCCTCTCCAGTGGCCGCCGTCTTTCCGTCACCGGGTCGGACCGTCCGACCGCTTCCAGCCCGTTGATTCTCCTGGGGGACGCCATTGCCGTAGCGCTCGCGGTAGAGCCGCAGCCGCTCTTCCATGCTCACCGAGTATGGATCGGCAAGGCGGGGTCCGCCGCCTTTTTTACGTTGGCGGGCGGCGGGCGGCGAATTCTTGGCAGGCTTCGGCCTGGCCGTCTCCCTCTTTTTCACCGTCGCTACCGGCTCGCGCTTTGATTCCGGCGCCTTGCGTCCACGCTTTTTCCTGGAAGGACCTTGCCCAGGCGCAAGCGGTTTCTTGTCATTCAGGGAAAAACCTCCGGTGATCGCCGCGATGTCGGCCTGGATCGCCCGGGCATTCCGCCCGTCGTACTGGCCTCCCCTGTCCCGCTGTTCGGGGCTTCCCCGGTGTTCCGGCTGGCGATCGTCACGCCTGGCGGATACGTCCGCCCGAACCTTGGCCTTGCTCGGCGCCATCACCGTTTCATCGGCGACAACAGCCGGAAGCGGGGAACCCAGCACCCGCTCGATTGCCTGGAGGCCGACCGAATACCGTTCGCAGGCGAAATTATGGATATGGGCGCGCTCAAAGGATGGGTCCAGGTGGGCAATCCTTGCCAGATAGGGTTCGCCTTCGAGGGGAAGGTCCCAATTGAAGAGAATGCGGGCCCAGCCGCCCGGCAAGCCGTTCGCGCCTTCGTCGGTAAGAACGAGGATATCGAAGTTGCCGGCAATCACGGAATCGAGGATGGACCGCTTACGGGGCAGGTTCCCGAGGATATACTCGACGCGGAAGCCTTCGCCCTTGAGCAGCCGCGCGACGCTTTCGGCCGTATCCCGCATATTACAGAAGACCACGGCGGGTTTTTCCCGCAACGGGGAG
>CAZKJA010000188.1:0-7559 GCA_964552925.1 uncultured Treponemataceae bacterium | reverse complement strand
AGCATGACCCCGCCCAAGGATGCCTTCCACAAGCTGGAGCAGGAAGGCCTGGTTAAAAACGTCCCTCGCCGCGGTACTTCCGTGACCCAGCTATGCAACACGGATATACTTGAATACAACCAGATACGATGGGCGCTGGAATGCCTGGCCGTGGACCTGGTCTGCTTGCGGGACACTATTCCGGAGAAGGGGATCGCGGCCCTGAAGAGGATCAACACCCAGATAGCCAAAGCGACGAAGAAGAAGAATCCCAAGGAATGTATCCTTCTCGACACGGAATTCCACCTCACCCTGGCAAGCCTGAGCGACAATGCCAGGCTGATGCAGATGTTGCACCAATTCCCGCTCAGCAACTTGCTTATCTTCATGGGCAGGAGCGAGAAGAGCATCGAGAACGGCGACATAATAATCGACGATCACAACAGGATCATCGAAGCGCTCGGGAACAGGGACTCCACGCGCATCAAGCAGATCCTCGAAAAGAATATATTCGTGCCCTATAACCAGATCTTCGGGGAACGGCCGTAGGCCGTAAATCCCGCCCCCGACAGCGCCTCCCCTACTTGTCCATCGACAGGTTCCCCAGGTAGTCCTCGTACGCCGCCTGGGCCGCCTGCGCCGATTTTTTCGCGTCCTCGATGCTGTCGGCCAGCTTGTCCAGTTCAGCCTCCGAGTCCATCAAGCGCTTGAGGTACTGCTGACCTTGCGTGGAGTCACGTCCGACCGAAGACAGGTTGCTGCGGATGCGCGACTGGTCGTTGGCGATTTCGTTTTTCCTGGCCTGGAGATCCGCGAGCGAGCGCTTGGCGTCCTCTGACTTCCTGCGCAGGTCGATCGCCTTGCGCAAGGCTTCGCGGAAGGAAGCTGGGAGCTCGGTCGACGAGGCCCACGCGGCGAACGAATCCAACCCCAGCGACGAGAGCACGACGCGCTCCTGGAGCGGCGAACGCTCCTTTACGACGAGCTTGGCCTGTCCCGCCGCCGGTACGTTCAGCGGGAAACGGTAGGCCGAGTCGGTCTTCTCCTCGAAGCTCGCCGGCGCGGTAAGTTCCGCTCCCGAGCGGATCGGGTGTTCCACGACCAGCTTGCGCGGGCTTGCCGAGGCGTTCCTGAAGGCGTATTCCCTGGCGTAGGTGACGCGGCGGGAGAATACTATCACCCCTTTGACTATTGTGACGCCGACAAGCTCGGTGGCGCTGGAGACGGAGGAATCGCCGGTGACCGACAGATCCTCGCCGTAGACTACCAGGCGCTTGTCCTTCTCGGGAAGGAACTCGATCAGGGCATCGCCGGCATACGCGCCGCCGTCGAACACCGTGATGGGACCGGCCGGCAGCTTCATCCCCGTCGAATTGGTTATCCTCGCGCCGAGCATTGGATGCTTGCTGCCGGAATTTGTCGCGTATATGGATACCTTCTCGGCGGACAAAGCCCCGGCGACGAGCGGGATCATCGCGCTGTGGCGACGCTCGAGCGTGACTGGTTTCTGCACGGTGAACTCGAACTGGTCGCCTGCCGAGCGGGCGACCGTAGTCTCGACGCTGGAACTCGCCAACGACGGGGCGCCATAGCCGGAATCCGCCGACCTTTTGGCGCGCTCCATCGGCGCCGAGGATGGCCTGGCGGCTGACATGGGCGGTGGAGGCGCCAAAGCTTCCTCGTACTCGTATTCGTCCTTCTCGAATCCCGACTCGAAGGTCATCGCGGCCGCCGTGCCCGCGATCGAGAGCGGCATCACCGGACGTCCCAGCCAGAGCGGCGCGTACAGGTTCTGGATGAAGGATACCGGCCGTCCGCTGACAAGCGACAGGCTCACGTCCTTCCAGTCCTGGTCGCTCGGATTGTCGATGATGGCCCAGCCCTGGAACCAGGGCTTTTCCCCCTGGAGGTCGAGCCGGTACGAGACCTTCCAGACGGGGGCGGCTATCACGTAGCCGACGGCGCTGTCCCTGGTGCCGGTTCCGGGGAGGCGTACCTCGAGAGTCCTGCGGTCGGCGTCCCTGGCCCCGAGTATAAGCGCGAGAGCCTTGTCGAAGTCGTCCCCGATGCGCCTGTCGACGAAGCGGAAGGCGACTATGCCATCGACGGCGACGGCCCTGATGCCCTGCGCAGTCGCCAGCACGAGATAAGGCCTCGGCGTTCCTGCTTCCCCGACGGGGCGCTGTTCTATTGTGACGATGCGGCCATTGATGGTCTCCGGCGTATCTACGGAGATCTCAGCGCCCCGGAGCCTGGCGAGAAGGGCGGCGACGCCCGGGTTGCCGGAAAGATCGACCTTGAAGCTCTGCAGCGACTTGTCCAGGGTCTCGAGCGACGGATAGCTGACCGAAGGCGAGAGCGCGCGCCCGCCGCCGAGGTCCCAGATTACAAGGGACTTGAGCGCGTCATCGACCTCGGAAGTCCTGAAAGGCAGGGCCAGCACCCCGTCGCCCGCGATCTTGCCGCGATGTTCGAAGTAAGCCACTCCGGAGGAGAACAGGGCGACCCTCGTCACAGGCAGATCCTGGGCAGTCTGGGCAATCGCGGACAACGGAATTGACAACAAGCAGGCGATCAGGGCGAATCGGAACGATCGGACTATGACGGTGCGCATGGTACCTCCAGGAGATTACCAGAATAGTATAACGCGGCGGAGCCGATTCAGGCTAACTCCCTGACACTTCGAATTCGATCACTATCCTGGTCCCGTCGCCACGTTCGATCCTGATGCCGCCGCCCAATTGTTCGACCAAGGCCTTGGCCAGCGTCAGCCCGAAACCGGTCGTAGCCTCGAATCCGACCGAGTCGGGGATTCCGCACCCATTGTCCCTCACTTCGACCGTTGCAATCGAGCCTTCCAGCGATGCCGCCACAAGCACCTCGCCTGAGTCCCGTCCGACGAAGGCGTACTTCATGACGTTGGTCAGCAGTTCCCCGATCAGTATGCCCAGAGGCTGTATCTGCGATATGTCAAGCAAAAAATCATCGATCTCCTTGACGACACGGACGTTCGCTACGTTGGGGAAGTTCAGAACCAGCTCATCGACAAGGGTAGGCAAGTACTCGACTGTTGAAAGCCGGCTGAAATTCACCGACCTGTATAATTTATCGTAGAGGATCATCATAGTCTGGACGCGGCTCTCTGTGTCCTCGAGTGCGGCGACGGCGATGGGCTCGCGCAACAAGCCTGCCTGGAGCGAAATCAGGCTCTGTATCGTGCCCATGTTGTTCTTGATGCGGTGGTGCACTTCCTTGAGAAGGAGCTTGTTCTCCTCGAGGAGCCGCTTGACCTCCGCGTCCGCCTCCTTGCGTTCGGTAACTTTCCACACCGCGTCCATGAGCAGCGAGATCTGCAGGATGTCGGAATCGTCGTAATCCGTTTCCTTGTTGGCCAGCCCCACGACGCCGACTATGGCGCCGTCCTTGAAAATCGGCATCGTCATGAATTTCGACAGGTGGACGTGGCCGGGCGGGTAGCCTTTCTTCATCGGACTGTCGGCCTCGTAGTCGTTGACCACGATGGTACGGCGCTGCCTGACGGCTTCGCCCCATACACCGGTCTTGTCGAGCGCGTACGTGGTCGAAGGATTGGGGATCGCGCATTCGGCCATGACATCACGCGACCAGGAATTGAGAACGAACTCCTTGCGCTCCTCCGAATAGAAATAGATGTACCCGATCTTGCTCTTCGTAAGCTCGATCGCCTTCTGCAACGAATAATCGAGGAACTCCTGGATCGTCTCCGCCGGGTGCTGCAGGAGGTCGACAAGCATGCGGAGCCGCGTCTCGTCCCAGACGACCTTCTTCTCGGCTTCTATACGTTCGGTGATGTCCTGCCCCTGCGCGATCGTCGCCGTCAAGGTCGCTCCATCCGCCGAATAAATCGCCGCGGAATTCCACAGCACAGTACGGGACGTCCCTCTGACATTGATTATCTCTATTTCGACAGTCTCCCACCGTTCCCCCGACTGCGCCTTCCGAATCAGCTCCATGGATGCCGCTATGCTTGCGGACGGAAACAGGATCTCTATGGATTTGCCCATTACGTCGCTGGCGGACCTGCCCGTAAGTTCCTCGAAGGCGTGGTTGAACCTCGTTATCCTGAAATCGGGACTCCAGACGATAATGGGAGCATTCGCACAGTTGAACAGGCTTTCGAGATACTCGTTGGTTTCCCGGAGCCTGTCCTCAGTGTGCCTGTGCATAGCCAACATGTGCGTCTGCCGGACGTTCTGATAGGCGACCCTGGAAAGCTGGTTGGCCAGGGTGAACAGCGCCTTGGCTATCTTCTCGAAGCGCGTCCGGGACATCGACGGCACGGACTTGAACGCCTCCATGAACTCCGCTTCGTCGGCTCCAATCAAACGGGCGTACTCAAGCATCGCCCCGTCGGTCTGGGTCTCGTCGCGAACCTGTCCTATCAGCCAGTTGGCAATATGGTGCCCGCCGACAGAAATGCTGGCGCCGGCATCCCATAGACCGCCGCTCAGGCAGGTCTGCACGATGGGGCCGTCAGGATGGTAGCGGCCGATAGCCGCGTCGGATTTGAAACAATTACGGCAGCCTCGTTCCGTCTTTCTTATGATGTGACTGCATAGATTGGTGAAATTGCTCGATCGGGTGATCGGCACTCCCTCAGGGGTGGTTATTATGGAGGCCACGCCGGTCGCCTCGGCGAATTCATCCTGGATACGCTGCATCTCATCGATATCGAACAGCTCGCCGAAAAGGGGCGTCCCGCCTGATGCAAGCGATGGATCGTCCTCGGGGTATCGCGGAATATCGCCCAGGCTATCGGCCATCTCACAGAACTCCTATTTAAGAGAAATGGAAATGTGATTGAGTTAAGCATATAAAGGTAGATTCCCGAGTCAAGGGCCTGGCGCGAAGGCTAGCCGCGCTTGAAATCCACGCAGTCACGGATGAACAAACCCAGTTCCGCGAAGCTCGCCTCGTTCTCCGGCACCAAGGCGCCGAGCAACTGCCAGACATGCCATAGTCCATCCCACACGCTCAATTTGACGCGGACACCGGCCTCCTCGGCCTTACGCGCCACTATCCGGGCATCGTCGAGCAGGATTTCCTCGCTGCCGACCTGTATAAGCATCGGCGGAAAGCCCGAAAAGTCGCCGTTTACCGGTGATACGAGCGGATCGTCGAGCCTCGTCCCGCCCGCGTATTCCGAGGCCCATTCCTTCAGCGCCGGCACCGTCAGCACGGCCTCATCGTCCGCTTTTTCGGTGCACGACGGATTCTTGAGCTCCAGGTCGGTCCAGGGCGACATCAATACCAAGGCGGCCGGCAAGGGTTCGCCGCCAGCTCGGAGGCTCATCACCGTAGCGAGCGCCAGCCCGCCGCCTGCCGAGTCTCCGGAAAGGACGATGCCGGCAGGATCGTAGCCGCTGGAAAGAAGGTAACGGTAGACTGCGAGCGCATCCTCGAGTGCTGCCGGGAAAGGATGTTCCGGCGCCAGACGGTAATTGGGGACAAGTACCCGGGCATCGAGGCTTTTTACCAGCTGGGAGCTGAGCATGCGGTGCAACTCCGCCGAACCCGAGACGTACCCGCCGCCGTGGAGATGGAGTACTGCGAGTTCAGCCGATTTTCCGATGGGGACTAGCCACTCCGCCTCAAACCCGCCGATGTCGACGCGCTCGAACTCGATGCCCTTGGGCAATTTGGGAGGCGGCAGAGCCTTGAGTCCGCGGTCCAGACGAAGTTCCTGTATCGTCTGTACGCGTTCCTTGATTACACGCTTGAATATCGAACGATAGATGCGGCTTCTCTTCGACAATTGCATGCGCAGCCTCCAGGGAGCTGTCGAATTGCGATACTACCAGATAGCGGCTTGTATGTCGCGATTGCCTCAGGCGCGGACGGCCCAGCGAAGCTTCGCGGAGCTCGAGCGGGGGTTTGCGTACTGCTCTTCGCGGCCGGGGCGGACCGGCGCGGCCGAGACGGCGGAGGAGATGCCGCGGTCGAGTCCTTCCTTGAACGATGCTTCGACGCGGCGGTCCTCGCCGGAATGGAAACACAGGAAAGCCGCCCGGCCGCCAGGATTCAGGCAGGAAGGCAGGTCGGACAGGAGCGCCTCGAGGGCGTCAAACTCGCCGTTGACCTCGATCCGGATTGCCTGGAAGGCGCGCCTGAGGATCTTCGTCATCGCGGGGTCCCCGAAGGAAAGATCCGGGAAGGCCGAACAAATCGCCTCGGCGAGGTCGCGGGTGGTCACGAGCCTGTCACGGCGCTGGAATACCGCCCGGGCGACGGCCTCCGCCTGCTCCTCGTCGGCGTTGGCTTCGAGGATCGCGCGCAGGGTCGACTCGGAAACCGTCGCGATGTAGTCGCGGGCGGAAATGCCGCGGCCGGGATCCATGCGCATATCCAGGGGGCCCTTGCGCTTCCAGCTGAAACCCCGGTCCGGGTTATCGATCTGCATCGAGGATACGCCGAGGTCGGCGAGCACAATGTCGACGCCAGGGAGGTCAGCGTCGCCCAGGACTTCGCGCAGGCGTGAGAAGTTGGCGTGCACCGGCGTGAACGAGGCTTCCCCGAAGCCCAGGGCGGCGAGCCGCTCCGTAGTCCTTGCCAGCTCCAGCGGATCGCGGTCGAAGCCATAGAGGCGGCCGCCGGGAACGATACCCGCGAGAATGAGCCTCGCGTGTCCGCCGTAGCCGAGCGTCGCGTCGACGGCGGTCTCGCCGGATTTCGGCGCCAGGATCCCGAGTATCTCGGCCACGCATATCGGCCTGTGGCTGCCGGCCGGTGTGTCCCCCCGGGCAAGAACCCGCTCCAGGTCGAGGCGGTACCGCTCGGGCTGCTGTTCCTTGTATTTTTCGGAGAACGAGCGGGGATGGCTGCCGCGGTAGCGTTTGCGCCTGACGTGCGGTTCCTTGTCGTCGCTCACAGTGAACTGCCTTGCAACATCGACGGCATCGATGGCCTCCGGGGCAAGGATACCAGAAAAGCGTGGGGGGAGGAACCAGGCGCGTAAACCTCCTGTTGATATTATTAGTATGAATACTTATTATGAAAGTATGAAAACAGTAGTATCTGAACGAGGACAGATTACCTTGCCCAAAGAAATTCGCCTGAGCATGGGAATTCATCCTGGTACGGTGCTGGAAATCAGCATCGATGGCGGCAAAATCATCGGATTTAAAAAGGATGCCGAAGACATGATTCATAAATGGCGTGGCAAGGGGCGTCTGCCTGATGGATGCAAAACTTCGGCAGAATACCTTGGAATGGTCAGAGAATGACCACGGCGATCGACAGCTCCATTCTATTGGACATACTGATCGATGACCTCTCATTCTCCGAAGTGTCCGAGGCGGCACTCAAGAGAGCAAAGGATGCAGGAAGGATTATCGTCTGCGAATCGGTCATCGCTGAAATTCGACCGGCTCTGGCAAGCGACGGGCAGTTGAAAGAATTCCTCGACGACCTTCATCTGGAATTCGTACCGTCAAATGTCGAAGCCGCCATCGCCACCGGTGCAACCTACTCGCTGTACCTGAAAAACCGGGGTACCGCCAGGCGGGTATTGCCCGATTTCTTGATTGCCTCGCATGCGAGGC
>CAZKJA010000187.1:5124-7564 GCA_964552925.1 uncultured Treponemataceae bacterium | reverse complement strand
GCAACGGCCGCATCACCGTCCGATGGTCAAGAGTTACCGAATCCGATGTCCGCGGTTATGTGGTATACTATGGGAACTCGAGCGGCGATTACTTCGGAACGGGCGCGGTTGAAGGGCCAAGCCCGGTATTCGTCAGAAGCGCCGACGTTTCGAGCCTGACCCTGAACGGACTGAAGAACGGCTTGTTGTATTTCATCGCTGTCGCCGCAATCGACGGCGCACAGCCACCCCATATCGGGGAATTTTCGCGCGAGATCACCGCGCGGCCATCGAGGGTCTCGCCATGACCGAATCGAAGAAGGGTTCAGACAGCCTCGCCCGCGCCCGGAATGCGTTGAATCTCCGCGATTTCGAAACCGCCGAGCGGTTCGCGCGCAAGAGCCTGCTCGAGAACCCGAAGTCAAAAGCCGCGAGGCTGATTTTAGGCACTGTCTACCTGCGGACGAACAGGGCTTCCGACGCCCTGACAGCCTACTCGAGCGCAGTCGAAGCGGATGCCGGCGACATAAGGGCGCTCGAAGGCATGGCAGTCTCCTACCTGCGGCTCAACAAGCCCCTGGATGCCCTCTCCGCGCTCGAGCACGCGATAGAACTCGAACCCGGCGACGCTGAACTTCTGTTCAACCTCGGGAACACGCACAAGGCGCTCGGCAAGTTGCAGGCCGCCGAAATGTCCTTCGCCAAGGCGATCGAGCTCGACGAAAAGCATGTGATAGCCTATAACAACCTCGGCAGCGTCTATATCGCCATGGGTGACTATGCCAAGGCAGTGCAAATATTCTGGCGCGGCCTCGCCGTCGACCCCAACTACCCTTCCTTCCACTACAACCTCGGCATAGCTTACGAGGCTCTCGGCAAGCCCGCCGACGCGATTACCGAGTACGACGCGGCGGTGAAAGGGCGGCCGGGCTGGATCGAGGCCATGAACCGCTACGGCGAGTGCCTCGCGAAGAACGGCGAGCATAAAAAATCGATTGACCTTTTTTCTCAAATCATCGCGATCGACCCGCTCAACGCGCCGGCAAGGAACGGCATCGGGCTCTCCTACGCGGAAGCCGGCAAGCCGGACGAAGCCGTCTCCTGGTTCAGGAAAGCGCTGGAAGCCGACCCGAAATTCCTTACCGCCGCCGTGAACATCCAGGATGTGCTCGAGAAGACCGGCCGCTACGCCGAGGCTATAGGGGAAATCCAGGCGCTCGTCGACCTCATGCCGGACAACGACGGACTCCGCGTGCAACTCGCCAGGCTGTACCGCGCGCTCGGCCACCTGGATCTCGCGATGGACACTATCACCGAAGTCCTCAGGCGCTCGCCCAACGACATAGAAGGCTTGAAGATCTACGGCCTCCTGCTCCAGGCTCTCGGGAAGCCGGACAAGGCCAGGGACGTGTACAAGAAAATCGTGAGGATCGATCCTGGACAGGCGACCTTCAAGATAGAACTCGCGAAGATCTACCGGGAATCCGGCGAAACCGAGGCCGCGATCAAGGAACTCGAGGAATACCTCGTATCGAGGCCGAAGGATTCCGCGGCGAGGATAGAACTTGCGCGTTCCTACGCGGACAAGGGCGACCATGCGCACGCGGCCCAGATACTCAGGGAAGTCATCGATCAGAAGCCCGACGACGCGGAAGCGTGGCTCGAACTATCGGCGGCGTACCAGGCGCTCGGCGAGAAGGAAAAAGCCGTCGAAGCGGCAGGCAAGCTCGTCAACCTGCGGGGCGGCAGGGGCAGGGCCGACGATATCGACGGTCTCAACGACTCGATCGACAATTACGAGAAGGCCGTACGAGGGTATTCCTCGGATATGCGCGAGGCGTGGGAACGGAACGTCAAGGTACTCAGGGACGCGCTCAAGACCGACGAACCCGGCGAGGGCAAAGCGGGCGCCCAGGTCGGGGACATGGACCCGTTGTTCGGCTTCGGCAACGCCGACGCCATCCCGGTGGACGAAGCGGAAGAGCTCATGTTCCTCGAGGAGCGGGAAGAGCCGCTAGACGGGGAAGACGAGCTTGAAGAGGAGCCCGAAGAACTGCCGCAGGATGACGAGGACGAGGAAAGGGTCGACGAACTGCTTGTCGATCAGGAACTCTACGGCAACGAGCCGACCCATGCTCCGGCCAGGGAAGAAAGCCCGCCGGCACGCGAACAGGCTCAGACCGAACCCCAGCAACCCAGCCCGCCGCAGCAACAGCCGTATCCGCAGCCCCAGTATCCCCAGTCGCCTCCTCCCCCCATGCCGTACCCTCAGAACCAAGCGCCGCCGCAATCGCCGCAATACCCCCCGTATCCTCCATATCCTCCCTATCCGCAAAAAGTAAAACGCCCCAAGCCGCCGATCCTCGACCCCCTCGACCTGTCGCAACCTTTCGACGAGGAGGCTCCTGAATATATCGATGAGCCGGAGTTCGAACCGGAAGCAGGAGATCTTGAAGACGAG
>CAZKJA010000187.1:0-5024 GCA_964552925.1 uncultured Treponemataceae bacterium | reverse complement strand
GAACCAGAACCTGAGGCCGAGCCGGAACGGCTTGAGGACGATATTCCGGCGGATGACGTTATCACCGAGGAAGAAGACGAAAATCCATGGGAAGGAGTCGAGAATCCCGAGGTGGCCGAGGATGAACCCCTCGACGACGTTCCGGAGAAATCCCATGGAACTCCGCGCCAGGGGAAAAAACCAAGACAGGAGGACTCCCCTCCGACGGATAAGCCTCCGGAGGAGAAACCGCCTATCGATCCGTTCGGGAAGGAGGCCGCCAAGCTCTATGCCTATCTGAAGGATCTTTCGAAGAGCCTGCCGCCTGAAAAAAAGGAAGCGATGGATAAAAGCGGGGTTTCCGCGAAGCTGGACGCTATAATCGACCGGGTAACAAAACCGTTGCGCGAACCTGCGGTACCCAACGAGATATTGGGGGTTCCCGTATCGCCGAAACTAGCCAAGTTGATAGAGTTCATGCGCCGGGAGAAACAGCATGCCGGAAAGTAATAACGTCCGAAAGATAAAAAACTATATAAGCTCGATGCCGAGCCTTCCCACGACGGTGGCCAAGGTCATGGAGATATGCAACAACCCCAAGACCAGCCCGACCGATCTGGACAAGGTGATAGCGCTCGATCCGGTGTTGATGGGCAAAGTCCTCAAATTGATAAACTCCGCCTATTACGGACTCCAGAACCAGGTAACCTCCCTGGTACGCGCGATAATCATGCTGGGCGTCAACACGGTCAAGAACCTGGCGCTCAGCACCGCGGTGCTCGACAAGCTCGCGGACAAGTCCGGTTTCCGCGCTTTGAACATGGAGGGCTTCTGGAGGCATTCGCTATGCGTCGGCGTCGTCGCGAAGATGATAGCGCGGAAGAAAAACGTCGCGGCGCAGCGCCTCGATGAGTTCTTCGCAGCGGGACTGTTGCACGATATCGGCAAGATACCCCTCAACAATGCCCTGGCCGACGAGTATATCCGCGCAATGGGGCTCGCCGACCATGAACGCATACCGCTGTACCTGGCTGAAAAACGGAGTATCGACATCGACCACGCGGAGGCCGGTTCGATGATAGCCGACGCCTGGCACCTCGACGGGCCGATAGCCGACGCGATAAAGTACCACCATTCCATAGACATGTACCAAGGCGGCAACATGGATATAGTCCTGGCGGTCGCCGTGGCCGATTATTACGCGAGCCGCGAGGGAATCGGGTTTTCCGGGTGCCTGTATCCCGAGAAGCTGCCGCCGACGGTATTCGAGAAGCTCGGAGTTCCCAAGGCGTGGCTCGAGGATATCGACGCGGCAGTCACCGCGGAGATTGAGAAAGCATCGGTCTTCCTGCGCATAAAAGCCTGATCGGAGGAATTTGGTGTTCAGCGTAAAGATATGGGGCGACCGGGGTTCCATGCCGGTACCGGGACCGGATACCGTCGTCTTCGGCGGCAATACGTCGTGCATAGAAGTCAGGTGCGACAAGAAGCTCATAGTAATAGACGCGGGGTCGGGCATCAGGAGCCTCGGCGATTGGCTGGTCCGCAACGAGCTGAAGAACGGTCCGATCGACGCGGACGTGTTCCTTACCCATACGCACTGGGACCACATAATGGGCTTCCCCATGTTCACGCCGATCTACGTCCCCGGCACCACCCTGCGTATCAGAGGTCCCGTCAATTTCGAGGACGAGACGCTCGAGCAGATCATAGGGTCGCAACTCTCTTACCGGTACTGGCCGGTCCGGCAGGAAGACCTCGCCGCGAAGATAGCGTACCAGAGTCTCAAGGAAACCGAGCTCGACCTGGGCGATGGCGTCATCGTCAGGACGAAGTACCTGAACCACCCGGTGCTCTGTCTTGGATACCGGATCGAGTACGAGGGCAAGGCCTTCGCCACCGCCTACGACCATGAACCGTTCATCAACCTTTTCCCGACCGATCCCGCTGACCCCGATTACGACCCGGCCATAGCGGTGGAAGCTGAACTCGCGGTAAAGGAAGGCAACGAACGCATAGAATCGTTCTACCGGGGAGTCGATCTGCTCGTGCACGACACGCAGTACAGCGCCAAGGAATACAAGGCGAACAAGGTGGGATGGGGACACTCGTCCTTCGAATACGCGATCAACGCCGCGAACAGGGCGGGCGTCAAGCACCTCCTCCTTTTCCACCATGATCCCAACAGGACGGACGCTGAACTCCAGGAGCTGGAACTGTTCTACCAGGAGAAGATACGCGGCAAGACCGCCATGCGCCTCGAAGCGAGCAGGGAAGGTCTAACGGTACACCTCCAGTAGGCACCCTTGACAGTCCGAGCCACAGCGGGGACAATCCGCCCCGATGATGGATACACCAGATACCCTTGCCCGCGTCCGCTCGGCCGTGACCAGCGGACTCTCCACGGGCTTCAAGACAATGCTGTTCCTGGTCAGGATCATGGTACCGGTGAGCCTCGCGGTGTCACTGCTGCAATGGACCGGCGCGCTCGCCTATCTTGCCAAGTTCCTGGCGCCGGCGATGAACCTGTTGGGACTTTCGGGCGAATCCGCGCTCGTATTGGTAAGCGCCATACTGCTCAACAATTACAGCGCTATCGCCGTCATGGAAACCTTGCCGCTGACGATGCGCGAAGTCACCATCCTCGCGATCATGGCCCTGACGGCCCACAACCTGATAGTCGAGACCGCGGTGATGAAGAAGACAAGCTCGTCTGCCTTCAAGATGGTAGTGTTGCGCCTCGGATGGGCAATAGCCGCGGGGTTCGTGTTCAACCTCATACTCCCGGTCGACAAGGCAGTATTTTCAGCGGTCGATGCGTCGGCGGCAGCCCGCCCGGAACTTGTGCCGATGCTCGTCGCCTGGGGCTATTCGACAATACGGCTCGTCCTCAAGGTGATACTCCTGGTATTGGGAATCATGGTAATCCAGCGCCTGATGGAAGAATTCAAGGTAATGGACGTGCTGTCGCGACCCCTCGTGCCGGTGATGCGCTTCTTCGGGCTGCCGGAAAGCGCCAGCTTCCTGTGGATAGTGCTCAACGTTGTGGGCTACGCTTACGGAGCGGCAATCATCATGGAGCGGGTCAAGGACGGGAAGATGAAGCCGCAGGAAGCGGACCTGTTCAACCACCATGCAGCCCTGTGCCACAGCCTTTTCGAGGATACCGTACTTTACGCGGCAATCGGCACGCCGTTATTCTGGATCACCGTACCGCGACTTGTGATGGCGCTGATCGTGGTCTGGTTCGAGCGCTTCCGCAGGCAACGCTTCAGGAAATCCTTCCGGGCAGGCACTTTGTAGGAATCCCCGGTTTCCGGGTGCCAGGCTCAGATTCCCTGGAACATCAGCCATTCCGAGATCATCCCCGCCATCGACACGACCCCGAATGCCTCCAGAAGCAATGCCGCCAGGAACAAGGCCAGGATCGCCAGCCTGGCCGGCTTGGCGAACGGACGTCGCCTGATCATGGGAACGACGACCAAGGCGAGCGCCGCGATCGCGAGCAGGGCGATCGTCCATGCATGAACGAGGCCTGGTTCGGTACCGATGAGCGCCTTGAGCCGCATGCCTAGCCGGGAGAACGTCGCGTTGATGGCGGTGAGCCGCCCAAGCGCCATCGAAAGGCCTATGGCGACCAGGAGAAGCCCCGAAACGATGCGGACGCCGCGTCCGTGACGCTTGAACCACGCCCATAGCGGCGAAAGCCGGTCAAAGAACAGCCCGGCGCCCAGGAACGGCAACGCAAGGCCCGCCGAGTAGGTACCCAGCAGCAACACGGCGTTGAGGGTTCCGCCCGAACGGGCGGCCATGAACAGGATCGAGGCGAGAATCGGACCTATGCACGGCGTCCAGCCGGCGCCGAATGCCATTCCCACGACGAAGGCGCCTGCCGCGCTGGTCGGCTTGTTGGAGACATGGGCCTTGGCTTCGGTGTTCAGGAAGCGCAGGAAATCGAACATCGTGTTGAGCCCGAGCACTATGACGATGGATCCGGCGACTATGGACAGGATGCGGTTCGATTTCCCGGCCACAAGCATGCCGCCGCCGGAGAATACGATACCCAGCGCCACGAAGACCGCGGAGAAACCGAGGACGAAGAACAGAGTCCTGTAGAATACCCCCGCCCGCTTCGAGCCGCTTCTTATCTCCTCGGTGCCGGCTCCGCTGACGAATGACAGGTAACCGGGTATCAGCGGGAGCACGCACGGCGAAAGAAACGACAGCAGGCCCGCTCCGAAGGCTACGGCGAAGGAGACGTCGTTCACGGCAGGCGCTCCGTGAGTTCCTTGAACAGCGTGAGCACTTCCGGGGTGTCATACTTGCGCGAACCGACGATGCCAGCTATCGCACGCCCCTGCTTGTCCAGTATGAAGGTGGTCGGGATGCCCCTGCCAGCGAACGGCGCCGAGGCCGCACCGCTCTCGTCGAGGTACATCGGGAAGGTATACGGACTGGCCTTCACGAAGTCGGTGACCGTCTTGGCTTTCTCCGCCACGCTTATCGCGAACACCTCGAAGGCGGTACCTTTCATCTTGTCATGGAGTATCTGGATCGATGGCATCTCCTCCTTGCAAGGCGGGCACCACGTCGCCCAGAAGTTCAGGAGGACCATCTTGCCCGACAATGACTTCAAGCCGGCATCAGAGCCGGCCAGTGTCTTCACGGTGAAGGGCGGGAGCGGTTCCGGCGCCGGGAAGACATAAAAGCCGAGGGCTTCCAGACGCGACGCGTACCAAGGCGCGTTGGTCACGGCCGCTTCCACTACCTGGGCGCCGGAGGTCGTGGCGGCGGCAGGCTTGGCACCATCGCCGGTATCCTCGACGGTCGGCTTGTTGGCGGAGCAAGCGCTTACGCCGAGCCCCAACGCCAGAAACGCGACCATGTACAGTGCGGTTTTCATCGTATCTCCTCGTGGCTATCCGCCGATGAACTCAACTTTGAATATATAGAAATTACTATAAAGAACGCGGCGAAACAAGCTTTTGGCAGTTCATCGAACCTTGCGCCTCCCCGAAAGCGCCAGTGATCGCGCAGGCGTAGCG
>CAZKJA010000186.1:0-7589 GCA_964552925.1 uncultured Treponemataceae bacterium | reverse complement strand
GAGCCGGCGGAACCGCTTGTAACGAAACCGCAAGAGCCACCGCCCACCCCACCGCCGAAAGCGACAGATACACCGACGACGAACCCCGTACCTGTCACCCAAACGGCCGCCGCGGCGCCGGCCACCCAGCCCGCGGTCGCCACCCCCCCGGCGCCGGCGCCTGTCGTCATCAAGGGCTCCGAAAGCGGCAACTCGTACGACATGACCATCAACGCCGGTTCCGGTATGGCCGGACGTAGCCTGTACGTTCCCATCATGCTGTTCATGCCCTTGCCCTTCGACTTGCCGTCGGATGTGTTCGATTCCATCCCCGACCTTGCCGGCCTCCCCGGCACGGTGGAACAGCGCAAACAGGTCTTCAAGACCTCCTACGAAAAACTTTCCAACGGGCACTGGCAATTGAAGAAACTCAGGCAACCCAAATACGATGCGCGCCCGGAATTGTGGACGATGCTCGAAGATGCCGGTTACGACCTGAAAAATGCCGAGTACAAGCTGGGGAAACATCTACGGCCGGTGGTAATCCTCTTCAAGGTATCCGCGGTCGACTCCCGTGGAGTCGCCGTGCTCGAGGATGTCGAGGTCGAGGTAAGCTCTAACAATTCCGATATAGACGAAGCGGTATTGTACGGATTCAGGAAGGCCGAGTTCTCAAATTCGGGGGCGACTTCCATAAAAGGCCGTTTCACGTACAGGTTTTGAAAAGGCCTTGCGCGGGATACTTGCGCCGGGGCGGCGGGTATCGTACTATTTAATATTGCGAAAGAAGGGTGAGCTGCGGTGCGGATGACAATCCTCGGAACCTTGGCACTGTCTGTCTTCATTTGCCTGGTGCTAGGTCTGTTTGCCTTTATCAGGGCCAAGTCCAAGGGACGGTTCTACTCCTTTTCCGTCATGCTCCTTTCTGCCGCGATGTACTCGTTCTTTTATCTACTGGAAATCACCAAGCCTGATCTGGATTCGCTGCTGCTATGCGCAGGCTTCGAATACCTGGCGATCTCGTTGCTGACAGTTTCAGTATTTTTTGTCATCCGTGATTTCAAGGGAAACGAACGGGCCAATATCCGTCTCGTCGCGTTGGTTTCGATCATTCCAGCCACTTCTGCCGTGCTCGCTTTTACAGTCCGTTCACATGAACTTCTGTATATTGAGCCGATCATGACCCGTATTTCAGGGCTTTCGATACTCAGTTACAGCAAAGGTCCGTGGTACTGGGTGAACATAATGTATATCTACGGAATTTTCATGTACGGCGCTGTAAGGTTCATAATTTCCTCGGTCGCGCATTCCGGCAACCGCCGAGCCCAGGCAAAATTCATGCTTGCGGGAACCTTCGCCCCATTCATTGCGAGCATACTCTATCAAACAGGACTGATGCCTGCCCACCTGGATCCGACGCCCTTTTCGTTCATGGTGGCTGGATCCCTGTTGTCAATCGGTTTTTTCAAGTACCGCTTGTTCGACATCCAGCCCTTGGCCAGGGAATTAGTCTTCGAACAGATGCGGGACGCGGCGATCGTGGTAAACCAGGATGGCATGCTGATAGACCATAACAAGGCGGCGCTCGCCTTTTTCCCGATACTTGGCAACTCCGGACGCGACATCATGGTAGAAGAAGTGTATGAAGGCTTCTCGAACATGGACAACCCGATAGCCGGAGGCGAAATACTCACGTTCGATGCAGGAAGCCCTGCCGAACGATCGTATGAGGTTCGCCGCTCGAGCGTCAGGAACAAAGCCAGCAAGGAAATCGGCGTCATTTTCATCCTTATCGACGTCACCGAACGCGAACGGCTCCAGGAACAACTGCATGAACTTGCATCGATGGACGAACTCACCAGGGTGCCAAACCGCCGGCGTTTCTACGAACTAGCCAACATCGAACTCGAACGTGCCAGGCGACACGGCAGGCCGATCGGCTTCGCGATCATGGACATGGACGGTTTCAAGAACATCAACGACCAGTACGGCCATGGTACCGGCGACGAAGCGCTCCGCATTGCCGCCCGCTTGTCGGTCGACGCATTACGGTCGTGCGACATTGTCGGCAGGATAGGCGGCGACGAGTTCGCCTTCGTCTTCCCGGAATGCGACGAAGCCGGGGCGGCCGCGGCTGCCGACAAGGTTCGGAAAGTGGTCGGATCGGCAACATTCGCGAGCGGATCGGGTCTCGTAACCCTGTCGGCAAGCATCGGAACCATCGGTTCAACCGGTCCGTCCCACGTGGATCTTGAAGAACTGCTCATGCTGGCCGACGAGCGCATGTACGCGGACAAGGCAACGAACAAGGTCAGGAATCATTTTCCCGCCCCGCGCAGACGCACGGTTTCATTGAACAAAAACACAAGGCTTCCTCACAGCGCGAACCCGACTCCTTGACTGTCCCCATATCAAGAATCGACGCCAGCTTCAAGCCCCTCCAGCAAACCGCGAGCCGGCATCATTTCAGAGACGGGAAGCATGGATCCGCGTATCGATGCATCGACAGCTAGATACGCTTGTTCGAGGATAGTCAGGAATTGCAGCCGCGGGTATACGCGGGCGCCGACAGCTCGTTTGTAACCAATTTCCATGCCGAGATCCCATACCGTGATCCCGGCAGCCGCGATGGCCGCCCCCGTGGCCGCCAGCTGGACAGTACCCGCCCCCGAAACCCTTGAAAAACCGGTCAGGCTCGCGTAGGCGCTTCCTATCACATACCCGATCTCGCCAGCGACCAACATGGGGGACGGAGTCGGGTACGACCATAGTTCCATCGATATGAAAGCGAGTTGCCGGACTTCCCGCCCATAATGAAGCATGCGGATCGCCTCGACAAGCTCGGGCAGGAGCCAGCCGTCGCCGTGCGTGGCGACGCAGACGGAGAGCACCTCGTCGAAAGCCCGGTTCAGGCTCAAGCCATACCGTCTGGATTCCCGCAGGGCGGTTCGTGTCGCATGCGTATCCCGGGGATCGAGCAGGCAACGTTCATGATGCAGTTTCGGCGTCAGGAAAGCGCGCCTGCCTTGCCCGGCATCGATCATCATCGCCATCGGCATAAAGCCCGCGACAGCGGCGTTCTCGACGACTTCGGGCGCTATCACCGGGTGGATGGCGAACTCGTGTTGATACGGCTCGGCAAGAACCCCGACGCAATCGCCGAAGTCGTCACCGCGTTCTATGAACGCAAGACCAAGCCCGTCCCAGAGCATCGTTCCATCCTTTTCCTCCCGGAACATGACGTTCCGGAAACGGATCAGATCGTCCTGGCGTCCCATTCGGCGACGATGGCGCCTACCCGTTCCGCGGACTTCGCGAATTCCTCCGGACCGGCGGAATGAGCCAGAGCGTCGACGACCTCGAATACGCGCGACTGGGTCTCGGCCAGGCTGGAAACGACCGTGTCGGCAACCCTGGGGTTCTTGCGGACGCGGCGGGCCATTTCCCTCCTGGCAAGCCAGTAGTCGCCGCCGGCGACTGCGCCTTCCGCGTAGTCGTAGTCGACCCACAACGGCTTGAAACGGCCGTCTTCGAGCAGGATGGGCTTGAAGACGTTCGAGCAGGCGTACGAAGCGCCAGTGAACCACAGCACCGTCCTTCCCCCTGCCGCGTACTCGACGAGCATCGAACCTGTCGTGGGACTGCCTACCACGTCGAGATCGTGGTTGCATACATTACGCGGCCTGGACGGCTTTTCGGGATCGGGCGCGGCGTGGGCACGCAGCACCGCGAGCGCCGCCGCCCTGCTTCCCGCTTCGGCCGCGACGCCGAGCAGGCCCATGACGGCCCTCCGTCTGGCATCGCCCGAGCTGAAATACGACATGAACCTGTCTTCGACGTACGCCTTCCACGACTCCTTCTCGCTCACCCTGCCGGCGTCCGCCTCGTCGAGGCAGGCCATGCGCTCGTTTACCACGGCGATGGCTTTGCGGGTAGCCGGGTCGACGCGCTTGTAGTCATCCTGGATTGAATATGAGTTGGATATCGCCGACGGCCTGTGCAACTGCTTCCACGCCCAACGTTTGGCGGCTGTCTCGAGCACGTACGCGCCGTCGGGGCCGGCGATCATGTACGAATTGTTGTAGACAAGCGTGCCCTTGAACGACCCGTTGCCGCCTTGTTCGAATCGCTCGGTCAGCAATATAAGCGCCTCGAGGGCTTCCAGAGCCGTCGACGCGCCCGTAAGCGCGGCCCTCAGAAAATCCATGCCGAGGACGCCGTCCTTGGCCGCCTTGAACTTGCTGAACACCGCCTCGTTGCCTATGGCCACGCCCGCCGCGTTCAAACCCATCTCGGCGCCGGCCATCCACGTCGGGCAGGATAGCGCCATTGCGTGCCCGGCGTCCTTCAACCCGGAATCGAGGTCCCCCATGCGGACGGTACCGGGCGCATCCCGTGGCGGCACGATGATGAGCGCCTGGGGCTCTGTCGGCTTCCTGTCGGAATTCTTCCCGAAGTATACCCTGTCACCGCTTGGCAAGTAGAACGTGTCGCACATTGTTGCCTCCATCGAATAAAAAAAGCCGCCCCAAGCGGAGCGGCTTTCAGGGGAAGCCTGGATTCTAGCCTTATCCAGCCATGCCGGTAAAGTCCAGCGGGATGGTAGGCTTGCGCTTGCCGAGTTCGATGTTGAGCATGAACAGGCCTTGCTTGCTTTCGCCCATCATGTCGATTGTCTGCAGGATGTCTACCACGTTCTGCTCTTCCTCGACCTGCTCGTCCACGTACCAGCGCACAAGGTTCTCTGTAGCGTAATCCTTCTCGGCGAGGGCGAGCTCCAGCAGTTCCTTTATCGAACCGGTGACGAACTTCTCGTGCTCGAGGGAAGCATCGAACAGTTCCTTGAGGTTCTTCGCCTTCACCACGGGGGCATCGATTTTCGCGAGGGCCGGGGAGGCGCCCTGGGATTGCAGATACCCGTACAGCTTCATCGCGTGGTACATCTCTTCGTGGTACTGCGTCATCATCCACGTGGCGACGCCTTTGTAGCCGTCGTTGTTCATCTTGGCCGACATTGCCATGTAGAGATACGCCGAGTACATTTCGCGGTTGATCTGCAGGTTTATCCTGTCCACAATTTTCCTGGAAAGCATTCTATGTCTCCTTGCATCGTACTAAGTGGTACCCGCGTCAATTCTGACAACGGATATAAGCCAATATACTGACGCCTGCCGGATAGGGCAAATTACCCGGCGGATCAATGAACGAGCCAACTCGAATAGTAGACCATGGGGCTCCCGGACGAGACCGGTACTTCGTCCAGCCTGGACCAGGAACCCGGAAGCCTCCCGACCCTCGCCGCAACCTCGAAATGCCGCATCGCGATGCCGATGTCCATCTCCTGGAGCTTGATGCCCCGGATTGCATTGTTGTACAAGGCGTCTTCCTCAAGGAAAAGGTGGAACACTGGAGCGCCGGAGGGGCCGGTCCGAACCATGCGCCACGGCTGTTTGTTCGAGGCGGACGGCCCTTGGCGCACGGCTTCGAGCGCTACGGCCCATGGCCCCGCTTCCGCTGCCGCAAGGGAATGTCCGAACGCGTCGTCGAAAAAGAGGCGGTCCCACGGTTTCCTGTTCCGGGAGCCAGCAAGCGCCCGGATGGCCGAGTCCGCGAGGCTCCTGCGACCCGACGGTTCGCCCAACGGGCTGATCGCCGGTACTATCTCGCCCACGGCCAGACGCAAAGCGCGCGCGACGCCCGACCTGTCGAAGGTCCCCCCGAGCCAGCATGTGCCGAGCCCTCCCGACACGGCCGCGAGCATGATGCCCTCGAGCGCGTAACCGAAATCGGCGAACGCGAACGGCCCGGGCCTGGCGGCCCCCGCGATGAAGGCAGGCGCATCCTTGATGACGCCATAGGTACCGATGCGTCCCGACGCCTGTCCTCCGACCTCATGCGGTTCGACGAGGACGAATCGCGGCTTCGTGCTGAACGGACACTGCCCGGCATCCCTGATCGCGCTTTCGACAAGTGCCCGGTCACCGCTTGTCAGCGGGTAGCCGGAAAACGAACGGATAGAACGCCGTGCCTCAAGTGCTTCCATTGTCAAGTTCATCGCTACAGTGTACAAACCGCGAAGTCTGGAAGGCAAGGACGAAGTGAAACCCGCGCTGAGAAACCAGCCCGTCTTGACCTATGAGTGCGTTGCCGACGATTATGTTCCCATGGGATCGAGCAACGAACCGGACACCGTCTTAAAACGTGCCAAGGCTCCGCAAAACAGGACCCTGCGTTTGTCGTTCGACGAAGAAGCCCGGTATTCGGCCTTCGCGCTCGACCCGTCCACAATGGAGCCCGGGTTGGATGGCCGCCTCCGCCTCGATGACGCGCTCGATTCGGTGTTCCGCGGCGACTGCATGGAAATCGGGCCTCTCCTGCCAGCTGCCTGCGTTGATTTACTCATAGCCGACCCGCCGTACGACCTGCCGAAGAACTACGACGGGGATCGTTTCGCGCCTATGGGCCACGAGGCCTACCTCGAGTATACGCGCGCCTGGCTCGGAGCCATCGCATCGTCGCTCAAGCCGGGAGCCTCGCTGTACGTCTGCTCCGACTGGCGTTCCTCGTCCGCGGTGCACATCGCCTTGTCCGAGCGCTTCATCGTCCGCAACAGGATAACCTGGAAGCGCGACAAAGGCAGATCGGCCCGCGCCAACTGGAAAAACGTTTCGGAGGACATCTGGTTCGCGACGGCCGGCGATCGATACGCCTTCGACGCCGACGCCATCCGGCTCCGAAAACCGGTGCTCGCCCCCTACCGCGACGGGGGCGTACCGAAAGACTGGACCGAAGACGAAAGCGGCCGCTGGAGGCTGACCGGAGCCTCGAATCTGTGGGACGACATGACGGTGCCTTTCTGGTCGATGCCGGAAAATACCGACCATCCAACGCAGAAACCGGAAAAGTTGGTAGCACGCCTCTTGCTGGCCAGCTCCAAGGCGGGAGATACGGTGCTCGATCCCTTCCTTGGTTCCGGAACTACTGCCGTGGCGGCAAAAAAACTATGCAGACGGTTTATCGGCATCGAACGCTCACCGTCCTACTGCGCGCTAGCGCTCAAACGGCTGGAGACAGCCACAACCGACATACGAATCCAAGGTTTCGATGGCGTGGGATTCTCGGGAAGGAACGCTGCGCATCGAACCGACTCGAACGAACCCAAGACCCACAAGGAGAACAACAAATGAAATTTATCGTCCTCGCTATCGCGGTCATCATGTACGGGCTCGTGATCGCGTTCACCCACAAGAAAGCCTGGTTCAGCCTCGCGGCAGCCGCCTTGGTGATGGCGCTTGGCATCGTGTCGCCCAAAACGGCTTTAACCGAACTTGTCAACTGGAATGTACTCCTCATCTACATCGGGAGCCTGGTTATCGCCGACCTGTTCATCTACTCGCGGGTACCTGCCCACCTTGCCGACAGGATCATAGACGCTACACCATCACTCGGGCTCGGCATCGTTTTCATCCTGGTCATGACCGGCATAATCTCAGCCTTTGTTGAAAACGTGGCTACGGTACTCGTCATGGCGCCAATCGCGGTGGCCTTGTCCAAAAAAGTCGGCATGAAACCAACCGTGTTCATGATCGGCCTCGCCGTGATGGCCAACC
>CAZKJA010000185.1:0-7602 GCA_964552925.1 uncultured Treponemataceae bacterium | reverse complement strand
GTGGTAATACGGCCGTACGTGCAGGCGTTCTACCTGAATGTCCGCTACGACAGGACCTGGTACTCGCCCGCGTACGTCGCGCTCGAGGTGGACGGGGTGCGGGACGCGTCAAATGAGGGCTTGTTGTTCTGGAACAACGCTGGCAGGTACGACGACATTCCTGCCCTGAAACGAGGTCTCGACCGCAGGATCGTGTCCGATGCCGCTTCCCCGTTGTCGGCGCCGCGGAAGCTCCTGGATTAGGAGCCTGTGCCGTACGGCATCAGAAGCCGAGGGTCTCCCCGACGATTATCACGGTGAAGTCCGTGCCGCTCGGGCGCTTTCGCATGATGGAATATACGCGGCAGATCCGCGTGTCGCCGTCGCAGTCCATGCAGACGCCGGCTTTTACGCAGGGATTGGGCTTGTCCAGCCGCTTGTTGTTCATCGGCGCGGCGTAGGTCTCGATCCGGGCGAAGGCTTCGTCAAGGTCGCGTACAATCTTGTTGGCGCCTGCTACGACGATGGTTTTCGTTGGCCCGAAACTGAGCGCCGCCACCCGGTTCCCGGTTCCGTCTACATTGACAAGTTCGCCTTCGAGCGTGACGGCGTTGGAACTCGAGATGAAGACGTCGCTCGTAAGCTGTCTCTTCAGGATGCCTGCCTTCACGTCGGGGGCGAGTCCGGCCGCGTTGTGGTCGAGCAGTTCGCAACCCATCTCGTTTGCCTTTTTCTGCACGCCGATGTCCCGAACCGTCGATGCCCCGCCGAAGCCGACCGTGGTACCCTTCTTGAGGTACTTGGCCACGATAGCCAGAGCTTCCGCGCCGGTTTTAACATAGACCGCGTCGAAACCGTTGTGCTTGAGCGCCTTCGCGGCGGCTTCACCCTGCGTGTCAACTCTCCAGCTCGTGTTCGCGTCCATGATATCCTCCTGAACTCACTGCCGGCAGTGGGTTGCGCGCCCGCAAAAACCACAAAGGCGCCACCCACTGCCATTGGAAGAATTCAGGTTGGCCATGCCAACCTGAATTTAACCTTTGCCGGCAGTGGGACTTGAACCCACACGTCCTTGCGAACAGCAGATTTTGAGTCTGCCGTGTATGCCATTTCACCATGCCGGCTGGAAATGTACCCGACTTTTGTACTACGGTCGGCGATACCGCGTCAAGGCGATTCTACAAGCGTTATAGCTTGCCGTCTGGGTGATTCAGCGGTTACACTGATGCCATGACCGGCAAGGCCGCTAACGCCGAGGATGCAACCATCCCTTTTACCCAGAATGCTCCCGATCCAGCCTGTGGCGATGAGCCAGGACTGATTCCCATCGAGGAGTTGAATGACGACGAGGCTGTGGAGGCATACCCTGTCCTCGCTCCGCCTCTGGATGCCCAGTCGGCCGCAAGAAGGTATGAAGCCCTGTTCAACGGGCTCGTCGAGCACACGTCGGATGTCGTCCTCATGCTCGAGGCGGATGGCAGGGTGCGTCTTTGCGGTCCGAGCGCGCGTTCGTTGTTGGGTTATGCGCCGGAGGTCCTTGAAAACAGGGACTTCTTTACGCTTCTGGAGAACGATTCGGCCGCCGAGCAGAGGGCCATGTTTTATTCAAACCTCGTGGCCGAGCATCCAACGTTTTCCGCGTCGTTTGTCCTGCGCAATGCCGACGGAGTAGAGGTTCCGATCGAGGCGGCGGCCTCGAACTACCTGCGAAATCCGGAGATAGCCGGCGTGATAATGACCCTGCGCGACGTAAGCCGGCAGAAAAAAGCCGAAGCGCGCGCGCTATTCCTCGAGAACTACGACCCGCTTACGCACCTGCCCAACAGGGAAGCCTTCCTGCGCGACGTTGAACGCAATATCACTATAGCCGGGAACCGCGGCAGGGTTTTCGGCGTGATGGCGCTGGGGTTGGACCGCTTCAAGCTGATCAACGACATGTACGGGACCAAAACAGGGGACAACGTGCTCAAGGCAATGGCGGATACCCTGCGGAACTCGTTCCGTGACGACGATATTGTGTCCCGGTACCGCGGCGACAAGTTCTTCGCGCTGTTCCCGGACATCAAGTCCGAGGATCATATAAAGGAGATCATCGGCAAAGCCAGATCGGCGTTCGGCGACCCCGTGCGTATCGGGCTCGGGCAGGAAATCCATCTTTCGGCATCGATGGGGGTGGCGTTTTACCCGAATGACGGCGTGGAGGCTGGTCAGCTCGTCCGCAACGCGGAAACCGCCCTGTACATGGCCAAGGAATCCGGGCGGGACGGCTACCGCCTGTTCGACGCCAGGCTCAACGAGCAGATCATCGAACGCCAGCGCGTTGAAAACGACATGGGGCATGCGATCGGCGAGCAGCGTTTCGAACCGTTTTTCCAGGCCAAGGTCGACAGGGCGGGGTTCATAATCGGCGCCGAAGCATTGGTCCGGTGGCGTTTGGCCAACGGAGAGATAAAAAGCCCCGGGTCATTCATCGAAGTGGCGGAGCGGAGCGGGAACATAGACAAGATCGGGTCTATGATGATAATGAAATCCTGCGAGTTGGCGGCGTCCTGGAGCGTCGCGGGCTTGCCTGAAATTCCCATATCGATCAACCTGTCCCCGAGGCAGTTCGGACAGGAACGCCTGGTCGAGGATATCGAAGCGATCGTGCGCTACTCGGGGGTCGACCCAAGGCGCCTCGAATTCGAGATCACCGAGAGCGGCATTATGACCAGCGAAAAGGAGAGCATTCGGAAACTCCTCCGTATCAAGGAGATGGGCGCCGCGATCTCGATAGACGATTTCGGCACCGGCTATTCGTCGTTCTCCAAGCTGAAGGATTTCCCTGTCGACACCGTAAAGATGGACAAATCGTTTATCGATCCCTTACCGCTCGACAGGAGGGCCGGAATCATCGCATCCGCGATAGTGGACATGGCCCATACGCTCAGTTTTACCGTGGTCGCGGAAGGCGTCGAAACGGTTGAGCAACTGCGCTTCCTTGAATCCATCTTTTGCGATCAGTACCAAGGTTTCCTTTTTTCAAAACCGGTTCCGGAACCGGAGTTCAGGCGTCTGCTCGCGAGGGGCACTCCGCTTTTGAACGCGTAGCGGCGATTTCCGGTACAAAACAAGGAGTAACAGATGGAAGCCATGTATGCGTGGGGCATCGACGTCATCCAGGCCATTCAGACGATAGCGAGTCCTGGGCTGACCACCGTCATGAAGATCCTGACCCAGGTGGGTTCGGAATACTTCTACATCCTGTTCCTGCCTATCCTGTTCTGGTGCATCGACGAGCGCTTCGGCGCGCGCTTCGGTCTCGTGTTCCTGTTTTCCACCTTCGTGAACAGTTGGCTCAAGGCGGCGTTCGCGCAGCCGAGGCCATTCAACCTGGAACCGTCGGTCGGGCTGTCGCATGAATCGAGTTACGGCCTGCCTTCGGGGCACGCGCAGGGCAATTCGACGTTCTGGGGGCTTCTGGCGCCGAGGATCCGCAAGCCGTGGGGCTTGATCCTCGCCATAGTTATTCCGCTTGCGATCGGCTTCACAAGGCTGTACCTCGGCGTCCACTTCCCGACGGATGTGTTCCTCGGCCTGGCGCTTGGCTGGGGCATCGCGATCGCAAGCGCTGTATTCGGCGATCGGATCGCCGCCTTGGTATCGGCGTGGAACCCAAGGCTAAAGATCATAGTCGCGGCGGCGCTCGCTTTGGGGATGAATGCGCTCAACATGGAGGACACGAGTATGCCGGGCGCCTTCTTCGGCACGGCGCTCGGTATCGTGTTCATGTCGTCGCGGCTGGGTTTCGACGCGTCTTCCGGCTCGTTGGCCAAAAAAGCCAGCCGATTCCTGGTCGGTCTGCTTGTGCTCGTCATCATCTACGCCGGCGGCAAGCTGGCCTTCCCCGGCGAAGGCGAGTCCTTGTACGCGCTGTTCAGGTTCCTGCGCTACGGCCTCATGGGGTTCTGGATATCGTTCGGCGCGCCTTGGTTGTTCCTGCGAATGAAACTGGCCGACCCGCGGCCCAAGGAAGCGTGAAAATTCATTCGCGCTCAGGGCATCTCCACGACGGTGAACGCCGGGTCGTCGAGCTTGAAGACGGCCTTGGCGCCCGAGCTCATGTAAACCTTCTTGTCGCCGTCGACGAATACCGCCTCGATTTCCGGGAGTGACTCGACCAGGGCCATGCCGGCTTGCAGTCCCAGAGCGAAGACCGAGGTCGACAGTCCGTCCGCGTCGACCGAGGACTTGCATAGTATCGTCACCGACACGAGGCCGTTCTTCACCGGATACCCCGTACGCGTGTCCAGGATGTGGTGGTAGTGCTCGCCGTCTTCGCCGGTGAAGTAGCGTTCGTAGACGCCGCTGGTGACTACCGTATAACCGCCTTCGAGCGTCGCGATGCCCAGCCTGTCGCCGCGATCGTCGAATGGGTTCTGGATGCCGATCCGCCACTTTGTGCCGTCCGGCTTCCTGCCGCTTACCTTGACGTTGCCGCCGAGGTCGATCACGGCGCCCTTCACGCGGTATTTCAGGAGCACCCGCTCTACTTCATCGGCGGCGTAGCCTTTCGCTATGGCCCCAAGGTCCAAGAGCATGCCTGGCCGGCGCAGGAACACGGTGCCGGCCACATCGTCCATTATCACGTCCCTGTAATCGACCAACTCGAGCGCTTCCCGTATTTCGGCCGCCTCGGGGATGCGCTCCCCGTCCATGCCGATGTTCCATAGCTTGACGACCGGTCCTATCGTCGGGTCGAATGCGCCGCTTGAAATCTCCGCGTAGTGGAGCGCGCGGGATATCACGTAACGCAGGTCGTCCGGGGCGGGAACCGGCGAGAGTCCCGCCGCCTTGTTTATTGCCGCGATGATGGAATCTGCCGAATTGGCGCTCATCTCCGCGTCGATTTCCTTCAGGCGGGCGAATGCCGCGTCGAGGGCCCGATCCGATCCGCCGTCCTGGATCCGGATGGAGCAGACCGTGCCCAGGACCAGCTCGGCTCGGTCCATCGGTCTGGCCGCGCACGAGGCGGCTACGCAGGCGGCGAGCATGGCGGTGCCGATAGCCTGGACGATGCCTTGGTATCGACGATGCTTGAACATATTCATGGGGTTCTCCGTGCTTGTCAGCGGTAATTGTGCCTTTCGCGGCCGAGGGTGGTCTTTCTGCCGTGGCCGGGCCAGACCTGGACGGTGTCATCCATTGTGAGCAGACGCTCGTCTATGGAGCGCAGCAGCACCGCATCGTCGGCGTCGAAGGTGTCGGTCCTGCCGCGGCCGTCGTAGAACAGCGTATCGCCTGAAATGAGCTGGGTGCCGCCCTCCGCCAGGAAGCACGACGAGCCCGGCGTGTGGCCCGGCGTATGGATGACACGTATGTCGGTGTCCGGGAGGATGAAGCCGTTCCCGAAGTAGACATCGGCGTCGGGTATCGGCGTCCAGTATTTATTGAGGAATGACAGCGCCTGTATATCGGTAAAGACGCGTTCGTTCGTCTCGCGGGCTTGCCAGCCGAAATAGGATCGGTCCCCTTCCGGCGCGAATGCCTTGGCGGTTACGCCGGCGGCATGCAAGCCCGCCAACAGACCGGACAAGCCGGCGACGTGATCGAGGTGGCCGTGGGTCAGCGCTATATGCACGGACGGGGCATGGCTTCGCCCGACGGCCGCCAGGGTTTCGGACAGCACGCGGCTCGGTTCCGCCCCCGGATCGACGACGACCACCGGCATCGCCGGGTTTTCAACGATATGGACGTTTTCCCCTATGGGGCCTACACTCAGTACGTGTATCATGCCCGGCCATAGTACCGGTCCGATGGTTCGATGACAAGCGGAGCGCCAGCCGATGTTCACCCCAGTCTACTTGGCCGCCTTCGCGGCTTTCATATTCTACGTGTTCCTTCCCGTGATAGGCGCGTTCATCGTGCGGGGTCAGTGGCGGCAGTTCAGGCGGACCATAGTCGAGGCCGCAAGCATTCCGGAACTCGACCCGGCAAGCTTCAAGGCCCTCGTAAACGGCGCCGGACGCTACCGGGTTGAAGGTGAGATTGACGCGATCGGCGGGCAACACGAATTGTGGATAGCCGGCAAGTCGATGTCGTGCGTCGTCGACTTGAGGGATGCCTGGGTTTTCGTGTTGGCTATTCGTTCCGGCGAAAGCCGCGTAGAGCGGCGAAAGTGGAGCGGCCTGCCTTCGATCGGTCCCGGTGCCAGGGCATTCGTCGCCGGCGAGGCGAGGCTAGCCGGCGGACGCCTCGTGATGGGCGGGGCCGGCGCCGCCGAGCCGTTCGTCCTGATCCATGACGGCGATGACGAGGGTATAGTAGCACGGGCCATCTGGGCCGGACGCCACGAGAATGAATACTGGAACCCGATAACCCAAGTCTCCCTGGCGCTCGGCGTGGCTTCGATGGCTGGTATCGTATCGCTCGCGCTGTCCGTCCGGACGCCTTCGTTGATAGCCGCGCTTACCCTGAGCCTGGCCTTCTCACCGACCTTGCCCCTGCTCCCGCCCGGGGTGATCGGGTTCCTCGCGTACAGGCGATTCTGGAAGCAGGCGCTATATTTCAGGGCCAAGCGCGATATCGAGTCGCTTGAAAAAGGCGGTACCGTAGGCGCCCGTGCCTGGAGGATAAAGGCGGATACGGCCACAGTCGCAAGCGCCGCCTCGTTTATGGGAGCCTTGCTCGTCAACGCCTTGATAGTCGTGACGCTGCTCAGGAATTTTCTGTAGTATCGTTCCCGGCGTCGGGTTCCATGTCGGCTTCACCGTCGATTTCGGCATCATCGCCGCCGCTTCCAAATTCATCGAGGTCCGAATCGTCGAGGGCCTCGTCCTCGGATGCCGGGGGCGGCGTTTCGTCGTCAAGCGGAGCAGGAGCCGGTTCGCCCCTCTTGCGGGCACGGTTCGCGGCCAGAATTCTGCCCTTGAAGTCAAAGCCGTTGAGCGCCGCGAGGACGGTGTCCTCGACTTCCGGATCGACGACGATGAAGCTGTAATTGTCCATCGTCCTGATGTCGCCGATTTGCTCCGAACGTACGCCGGGCGTTTCCAGCAGTTGTTTTATCGCGACCCGTGCGTAGAACCTTTGTCTCCGGCCCGCGCTGACGAACAGGGTTATTCCTTCGCCGCGGTAGCGGTTTTCACGGATTTCGGGTTCTTTCCGGTCGGAGGCTTCAATCCGGTCGGTTGCGGGTTTTGCCGGACGAGTGCCTTCGGCTGGTTTTTTCGCGGCTTGATCCTTGCCGCGTTTGTCGGAGACGCGCGGTTCCGGGCGGCTCTCGTCGTGCCGCTTGCCGCGGCGTTGATCGTGGGGTAGAGCCGAGCTGGCGAGGCGCAACGCGAATGCCGCGGCGACGTAGGCGCGTAGGCTCAAAGGGACCTTCTTGCGGAAGATTGCGCGGCACTCGTGGAGAAGGGCGACGTCGCTGGCCGCCCGCACTTCGGCGAGGGCTTCGTCCAGGACCGCTTCTATGGCGGCGCGACGCGATACCGGGAGTATGGGATGGGATGGCACGTTTGACTCCTTGGTACTAGACCATAACGAAACCGGCAGGCTTCCTCAAGCCCGTGGCAAAACGCCCTTGCGGAGGCCGGCGGTGCTCAGGTACAGTATGCGGGATGAATAGAATCCCGGCCACTC